>NZ_AUIQ01000026.1 GCF_000423785.1 Tetragenococcus muriaticus DSM 15685
TCACCGTGCCAAACAAAAAGGTGATGGTTCTTTCGCTTTTGCGGTCGACGCGAAAGCCTTCTTTCTTCCATTGGGCACAAATTTCTTCATCGAGCGTTTGAAAAGCTAGTTGGGTGATTGTCGCTATCAGTTGCGCAAAAAAAATCATCATGGCTCTTTCTCTTGCTAAAAAATTTCTTTCCTTCTTCATTACTTCCACTAAATCTGTTACAATAGAATCCATAAGAAACCGCCTTTATTCATTAGTGCCTGTCAGCCCAATGAATAGAGTAACGGTTTCTTTTTTATTCGTCTAGAGGAAACCTCAATAAATTTTACACTTAGGCTTCTAAATTTCCAAACAAAAAAGCTTGCAAAAAGCCATTGCAAACTTTTCTATCTAACATTTTAAGCTTTTTCTAACAGCCCCCGGTCTATAAAACTATCCATCAAGAAATAAAACTGTTCTTGTAACGCTTCATTTTTGTTCTTAAAAATATCCACTGCTTTCAATCCATTCGATGTTGTTACGGACATTTTTAACTTCTGAATATTTTTATCAACAGTAATTTTCAGCTTGAAGCCTTCTTTACTGTGAGGAGTAGCTTCCAGCGGCCGAATCAACTGAAAGTTGCCACTAGACGTTTCGGTAAATCCATTATCACGCAGCGTATATTTTTTAGCCGTACTCGCTAATTTGTACTTAGTATTTGCACCTAAAATTGTTGCTGTTTCTTGAAAAGCCATTTTTTCACCTCATTACCTTCATTTTTCTTTATTATAAAGGCTTTTCATTGAATTTTCTAGTGTCTTTCTTTTAAACGCTGAATGGTATCAATAATTGCTTGGGCAAATTGCTCAACATCTTTGTCAGTATTACCATAGCCAAAACTAACACGGATAGATTCATTTATCGCTTCAGCGTCTTTGCCATACATTGCTTCAAGCACATGAGAAGGCTCAATGTTACCAGCTGTGCAGGCAGAACCCGTAGAAATTGCAAATCCTTTTAGGTCCAATTGCATTAACAATAAATCATTAGAAACGCCTGGAAATTGCAAGTTCAAAACATGAGATAACTTTTTGTCTGGATCCCCATTTAAATGATACGTAATTCCTTGCGCAGTTAAAATCTTCAAAAGCTTATCTGAAAATTTCTGGTATTTTTCTTGGTTATCGATTTGAGTTTGAGCTGGTAGCAGTTCAATTGCTTTAGCCATCGCACAGATACCAGCTAAATTGTGTGTGCCTGCTCGTCGCTTTTCCTCTTGTTCACCTCCGTGCAAAAAGCTTGGAAGAGAAATATCATCATGTTTATATAAAAAACCAACCCCTTTAGGGCCATTAAATTTATGAGCAGATACACTCAATAAATCTACATGCAATATATTAGGATACACGGGAATTTTACCATACGTTTGTACGGCATCTGTATGAAAAACTGCTGGATGATCCTGTAACAATTCGCCAATTTCTGCAATCGGTAAAAGATTTCCCGTTTCATTATTGGCCATCATTATAGAAACTAGAATCGTATCAGACCGCAGAGCTTTTTTTACTTCATTAACAGCTAATTGGCCTTTTTTATCTACAGGCAAGTAGGTCACTTCAAAACCTAGCTGCTCTAAATATCTGGCTGTATTTAAAACAGAAGGATGTTCAATAGCTGTCGTAATGATATGTTTTCCTTGAGATTGTTTTGCGAAAGCTGTCTCAATAAGAGCTGTATTATCACTTTCTGTTCCGCCACTATTAAAAATAATCTCATGAGGCTTTACCTCTAGACTATCTGCAATGCTTTGACGTGCATTTTCTAGTTTTGTATTCCCATGACGTCCATATTGATGAATGCTAGAAGGATTCCCAAAAGTTTCTTTCATTACTTGAGTCATTTCTTCAACAACTTCAGGACGCATAGGAGTTGTTGCCGCATGATCTAAATAAACCATTTTCGCACCTCTTTTCTAAATGCATTTACTGCGAAAAGTGCCAATGAAAAAACAACAAGCTATTCTTTCATTGGTTTCGTTTTATAAAAAGCCTTTATCCACTTTATTAAATAAAGGACTCATTGGTGTATTTTCATGAATACGTTTGACTGCTTCTCCTAAAAGTTTAGCAGAAGTAATATAAGTGATATTTTCTGGATGTCGACTCTCTTCAGTTAGACAAGAATCGGTTACGCAAATATCAACAATTGCTGATTGTTCTAATCTTTCTTTAGCGTTATCGCTAAGTAACGCATGTGAAGCACATGCGTCCACCTTTTTCGCTCCATTTGCTTTTAAGAGTTCAGAGGCCTTAACAAGTGTCTGTCCGGAATTTAAAATATCATCTACTAGTATACAGTTTTTGTTACGAACATCCCCAATGACATAACCTTCATCTTCTTCAAATTCGCCTTGGTCGACAATGGCAATGGTTGTATCTAAATATTCCGCTAGACTCCGTGCTCGCTGAACACCACTGTTTTTAGGTGATACAACAACATAATCATCACCTACCATTTCTTGTGCTCGATAATATTGTGCAAATAACGGCATAGTAAACAAATTATCTACTGGTATATCGAAAAATCCTTGGACTTGGACTGTATGAAGATCTAATGTCAATACACGAGTCGCGCCAGCTTCAACAATGAGATTGGCAATTAACTTTGCGGTAATTGGTTCATGTGGATTAGCCGTACGATCTTGCCGCGCATAAGCATAGTAAGGCAAAACCACGTTGATTGTCTTGGCGCTTGCTCGTTTCATTGCATCTATCATGATCAATAATTCCATATAATAATCATTCACAGGACGGTTCGTTGCTTGGATAATAAATGTATCTACTCCACGAACACTTTCTTCAATATTGATCGAAATTTCTCCATCACTGAAACTTTTAATTTTACACTTTCCCAGTTTTGATCCAAAAACTTGTGCAATCTTTTTTGCCAACGGCAGATTCCCATTTAAACTAAAAAATTTCAATGATTCGTCTTCATACTTTGCGTCCATGACTGCCTCCATTAATCTATTTTTTATTTTATCACGTTTTTATTTTAGTCTACCATAAGTTTTAAAGCAAGGAAATCGTACGATTAATCCCGTGATAAGGATAATTGAAAAGTATTGATCTTATTTACGTCCAGAGGCTTGTTTCTCTTTTTTATTTGTATCATAATTAATAATAGAAATGGAGGTAAATATGATAAACTTAAAAGATGATTTTTATGAAGCTATTAATGAAAATTGGCTGAAAACTGCGGAAATACCTGCAGATAAACCCGCAACAGGTAGCTTTCAAAATTTAGCCGAAAATATTGAAAAACTTTTAATGAAAGAATTAAAAGACATGTCCCTAGGTAATGCTGATATCCCTGACAGCAAAATGAAGGAAGCAGTATCCTTTTATCGTCTAGCAAACGATTATGATAAAAGAGAAGCTTTACAAGCAACACCTATCAAAGACCTGCTTGATCGTATCCAAGAAGTTACTAATTTCAGTGACCTCAACCAACAACTAGCAAGTTGGCTTCAAGAAGGACTTCCCTTACCTTTTGACTTTTTTGTTGATGCAAATATGAAACACACGCAAGAGCATGCTTTATATCTTGTCCCTGCTTCTTTGATACTGCCAGACAAAACATACTATGACACTCAACAAGGAGAAGAACTATTACAGGTCTTTTTTGACATGGTCGTCCATTTACTAAAGCTAACGGGTTGTAGCCAATCAGAAAGCGAAACAATCGCAGAACAAGCACTAGCCTTTGATCGTAGCCTGGTTCCTTACGTGCGTACTGCCGAAGAAAATGCTGACCATACAAAACTCTATAACCCACGCGACCGAAAAACAGTGATAGATTATTCAAACCAAATCGATTTTAATAAAGCCTTCAACGAAATATTTGATAAACAAGTGGATCAAGTCATTGTCACTGAGCCAGAGTTTTTCGAACATTTTAATACTTTTGTTACAGACGGCCATTTTCCTTTATTGAAAAGCTGGATGTATGCATTGACAGTGGTAGCTTATGCAAAATATCTAACCGAAGATTTTCGACAAGCCAGCAGCCTCTATCGGCGTTCTTTAACAGGTATCGATGAAATCCCATCCCAAGAAAAAGCCGCTTTTCATTTAACATTAAATCATTTTGATCAAATTATTGGTCTTTACTACGGGAAGAAATATTTTGGAGAAAAAGCAAAACAAGATGTCGAACACATGGTTCACTCAATGATTAGTGTCTATAAAAGTCGCTTAAAACAAAACAATTGGCTAGGTGAAGCGACTAAAGAAAAAGCGCTCCTAAAGTTAGATAAAATAGGAATCAACGTAGGCTATCCGTCTAAAATATCAGAGGTATATGAAAACTTAGTAACAAGTCAGGAAGAATCACTTGTAGCAAATGTCCGTCGCTTTACCCAACTCGTTCGCAAGGATAACTTTAAGAAATTTAAACAACCTGTTGACCGTAACGAATGGGAGATGGCAGCTTCTACTGTAAATGCCTATTATAATGGATCATTAAATATTATCGTTTTTCCTGCTGCAATTTTGCAACCCCCATTTTATAGTCTTGAACAATCCGCTAGTGCTAATTATGGGGGAGTGGGTGCTGTTATTGCCCACGAAATTTCTCATGCTTTTGATAATAATGGTGCGAAATTTGATGAATATGGTAACTTAAATGATTGGTGGACAAAAGAAGATCTGGACTATTTTGAAAAATTAGCACAAGAGATGATTGATGAATTTGATGGATTAGAAATTGCCGGTGGTTCAGTTAACGGGACATTGACTGTTTCGGAAAATATTGCCGATGCCGGTGGCCTGAGTTGTGCTTTAGAAGCAGCCAAAAATGAAGAACAAGTTGACCTAGAAGCCTTCTTTCGAAACTGGGCAAAAATTTGGCGTACAAAAGCGAAACCAGAGTACCAACAATTACTATTAGCCATTGACGTGCATGCACCTGCGAAGTTACGAGCAAATATTCAGTTACAAAATTTGGATGAATTTTTCACTGCTTTTGATATTCACCCTACTGATAAAATGTATCGAAAACCCGAAAATCGAGTAAAAATTTGGTAATAACAAATAAAAAGAGCCTATGACATAAGTAAAATCAAGACAATACTTATGCCATAGACTCTTTTTCTCCGTTCTTTTTAAACAGAACGAATAAAAGTCATTACTATTTCCGCAGAACGTTTCCCTGCTTGGTCAATAAACTCATCAAAACTTTGAGTGGCTTTATGATCCGCTGTGTCACTCATTGCCCGAATAACCACTGCAGCTACATCAAATTGCTGAGCTGTCTGGGCAATCGCGGCTCCTTCCATTTCACAGCACAAGGCTTCAGGAAAGTTGTTTAAAATTTCTTGGATTTTATTTGGATCATCGATAAAAGAATCTCCAGTAACAATCAATCCTTTTTTATTTGAAAGGCCTTCTTTTTCCGCTGCATCAGCAATTTGATCGACTAATCTTTTATCTGTCTCGTAATACAAAGGCATGCCTCCGGGAAGTTGACCATATGCATAACCAAATCCAGTGGCATCTACGTCGTAGTAAGCTAGTTTATCCGCAATGACTACATCTCCCACAGAAAGATCAGAATTAATTCCTCCAGCTGAACCAGTATTAATTAGAAGATCTACTTGATATTGTTGAATCAAAAGACTTGCCGTCAGCGAAGCTAATACTTTTCCAATACCAGATTGTACTATAATGACTTCATTTTCTGCCATTTTCCCCGAATAAAAGGTAGCTCCCGCTTTCTCCCATCTTTCCATTTCTTCTAATGATTCAGTCAAAACTTTGACTTCCTGTGCCATTGCACCGATAATTCCTATTTTCATCGTGTTCTCCCTTTTTCTAACATTTCATTTTTCTACTAAAAATTACAAAATTGCTCAACAAACTAATTATATGAAAAACACCATCATTAACACAAGAACCAATAATAAAAATACAATAACGATCCATTTCATCAAAAAAGTATTCATTTGACGTGACCGCTGATTTTGGCTAGAACGCGTTGTATTTATGGGTTTATTTTTTTTTAGTTGCTTTCGATAGTAATTATCGATTTTTTCTTCTTCATCTCCATGATACTCTGCTTTTGTTTGTTCACGCTTTTGTTCTTGTACATCTCTAGTTTCACTTCGATATTTTCGTAACTGTGAACGAGAAATAAGCGGGTTTTTGGCCATATTAACCACTCCTTTGAGCAAGCAATAATCTCCACCAATTAATAGCATAGACTGTTTTTGCATCGCAAACGGTTTGATCCTTTATTGCTTGTTCAGCTTCGTCTAATGTCAATTCGTAAAGTTCAAGCAGTTCATCTTCATCTTGTGATTTAGGGTTAGCTGTCTTTTTTATATCCTCTGCTTGATATATATGCATCATTTCATTAGAAAAGCCAGGAGACAAATACATAGAAGCAAGGTGTGTCATAGAATTGCAGGTATATCCCGTTTCTTCTTCTAATTCTCTCTTCCCTGTTACTTCTGGGTGATCGTTTTCTCCCGGATCTATTTTGCCAGCAGGAATTTCTAAAATAACTTTTTCCAATGGTTTGCGAAATTGGCGTACAAACACCATTTTATTTTCTGGAGTAATCGCAATAATACCTACTCCTCCTGAATGAAAGACCAACTCTCGCTTAGAAGTTCCTCCATTGGGTAATTGGACATCATCTAAGGCTACGTCTATAATTTTGCCTCGGTATAATTGTTTTCTAGTTATTGTCGTTTCTGCAAAATCCGCAAAATTTCGCATCTTTTCACCAAACTTTCTTTTATTAACCTATAAATTTCTTCTATTTTAACACAAAAAAATTATGTTTTTTCTAAATTTATTAAAATACACCCAAAGTCGGATTCTTTTATTTTGTATGACATGCTAAAATAAAATTGTAGATAAAAGACAGAGAGTATTTGTATATAAGGAATTTAGGGGGTTCTAATAAATGAAAAAATCAAAATGGACATTATGGTTCGTCCTCGCTTTGGGAGCCATTTTTTTGATTCGTGTTTTTTGGGTAAATGACTCACTTGATTACTTTCCGTTATTGTTCTTTATTGCTGGAGGAATTCTAATTTATTATGGTTTAAAGAGCAATTCACACCGCTCTAACAAAAGCGACTTACCAGCTTTATCAAAAAAGCGAGAGCAAGAGTATATTAACGCTGGAATGTCAAATAGTGAGATTGAACTGTTTCGCCAAACCATGAACCAAACAAAGCAACAAATTGAGCACTTACAAGCGACTATGAACAAAAGTGGAAAGTTACGTGCTGTAGACTTACGGCATGATACGATTAAAGCAGCTAAGGCTTTGTTTAAAGAAATTGTCAGTTCCCCAAAAAGGATGCCGGAAGCTAACCACTTTTTGTATACTCACTTACCAAATTTAGTTGATTTGACGGATAAATTCATTGAAATTAATGAACACGAAGTTAAAAGCCGAGAAACTTACGATAAAATTGAAGAAAGCATTCAAATCATCGATCAAATGGCTGCTTTAATCACCAGTGATTATCAGAAATTTGTGGCAGATGATTTAGATGATCTAGATGTAGAGATCTCTATTGCCAAACAAAGTTTAAAACAAGACCAAGATTATAAAGAACATGAGGCTAGATAAAGGAGGAATGTTTATCATGGCTGATAAGTCTAATGAACAAACATCCGTGGATAAAACACTGGAAGATTTAATGAGTAACTCATTTACTCCAGATTTAAATCAACTAACAACAAAGCAACAAGACGAACTAGCTGAGTTACATACACAAGAACAAGCACCACGCTTAATTGACAAACTAACTGAAGACAGACAGCAACAAGCTAAACAGTTAGCTGACCAAATTGATGCTACAGACCAACAGGCCGTATTAAGTTATGGGGCTAAAGCTCAAACAAAATTAAGCGAATTTTCCGAATCTATGCTCAACCAGGTACAAACGTCTGACATCGGTCCTATCGGAGATTCCCTCAATGACCTAATGTATCGCCTCCAAGAAGCAAACCCTGACGAACTACGCGCTGGCGAAGGAAATATTTTTCAGCGTATGTTTGGTAAAGTAAAACAATCGATTTATGAAATTACTGCTAAATATCAAAAAATCGGAGCACAAATTGATAAAGTTGCTGTTAAATTAGACAAAGAAAAAGACGGTTTACTTGAAGACCATCAAATGCTTGAACAACTTTATCAAAAAAATAAAGACTATTTTGATGCTCTCAATTTATATATTGCTGCTAGTGAAGTGAAAATGGAAGAACTTGAACAAAAAACTATTCCAGAAGCAATGGAAAAAGCCAAACAAACTGGAGAACAAATGGATGTACAAATTGCTAATGATTACTCGCAATTTTTAAATCGATTAGATAAACGCACACATGATTTACGTTTAACTAGAGAAATTACTTTGCAACAAGCACCACAAATACGTATGATTCAAAACACAAACCAAGCATTAGCCGAAAAAATTCAATCTTCGATCAATACAGCTATTCCTTTGTGGAAAAACCAAGTAGTTATCGCTTTAACGTTATTACGTCAAAAAGAAGCAGTGACCGCGCAGAGACAAGTATCTGAAACTACAAATGATTTATTAAAGAAAAACGCAGAGATGTTGAAAGTATCAGCTGTTGAAACTGCAAAAGAAAATGAACGCGGAGTTGTAGACATTGATACACTACAACAAACACAAAACGATCTAGTCGAAACAATTGAGGAAACCTTACGTATTCAACAAGAAGGTAAAGAAAATCGTCGTCATGTTGAAGTAGAACTTGGAGAGCTAGAAGACGGTTTGAAACAAAAGCTAATCGAATTAACAACAAAAAATGAACAATAAAAAAGCTGAGCTACGCGAGTCGTAGTGGGCTGTAACATAAGTAAAAACAAGACAAAAATATCCGAACTATATGTTAATTGCTGCAAGTTTGCGACGAGTAATCGCAGGAACAATTTCTCTATAGTTCGGATATTTTATTATTAAAGGACTTATGTCCTGAATTTAGTTTCAGGACACAAGTCCACCTGATCTATGTCCTGAATTTGTTTTCAGGACATAAGTCCATCTGATCTATGTCCTGAGTTTGTTTTCAGGACATAAGTCCACCTGATCTATGTCCTGAGTTTGTTTTCAGGACACAAGTCCACCTGATCTATGTCCTGAATTTAGTTTCAGGACACAAGTCCAGCCGGTTTATGCTCTCGTTATATGAATCAGCTCTTGTTTTCATTCAAATCGCTATGTTGATAACCGTAAGCAAAATAAATAAGCAGACCTAAAAGAAGAGCAATAATGAAAACAGTCCAAGTAATTTTATCCAACTGTAACATTAAAAAAACACAAGAAATAACTGAAATAATCGGTAATAATGGAACAAAAGGAACTTTAAATTCACCTTTTTTAGGCTCTCCAAGCATTTTACGTAAACGAATCACTCCTAAAGCCATTAAAGCTAGACAAGTCAGAGCTGTAATATTGGTTAATTCAGCTAAAATGTTTAAAGGAAAAGCCGCAGCAAAAAATAAACCAATGGCTCCAGCAACAAAAGTTGCATTTTTCGGAGTTCGGCGCTTTTCATCAATCTGTTGTAAAAATTTTGGCAGTAGTCCATCTTTGCTAATAGAATAAATGAGTCTTGCTAAAGAATAAAGCATCGAAATAGTCACTGTTAGTAAAGTTAAAATCGTCCCGACTGAAATCACAGAACCAGTAAAGCCTTGGTTAATATAACGCATAGCAAAAGCTACTGGATCGGCAACGCCTAATTGAGAAAAAGGAACAATTCCCGTTAAAATTAGCGTCACAATGACATATAAAATGGTGGCAATTAAAATAGAACCAATAATTCCACGTGGTACATCTCTACGTGGATTCTCGACTTCCTCAGCAGCCATTGAAATAGAATCAAAACCTAAAAAGGCAAAGAATACTAAAGCTGCTCCATTAAAGACACCTTGGACGCCAAAAGGCATATAGGGTTGCCAATTTTCTGGCTGAACAAAAAATACTCCCACAGCAACAAACAAAATAATCACACCAAATTTCACCCAGACCATAGCGTTATTAAGTCGTAAAGCTTTTTTAGCTTCTTGAGTAACCCATAAAGTGATTAGAACCATAACTAATGCAGCAATTAAATCAATATATGTACCTTGCTCTGGATTGTATCCAGCAGTTAATGCTTGAGGTAATTCGATCCCCCAATTACTCAAAAATCCTTGAAAATAACCAGACCAACCAGCAGCAACCGAAGAAACAGCAAGCATATACTCACAGATCAAAAGCCAGCCGGCTATCCAAGCTGTCAACTCACCAAAAACAACATACATGTAACTGTACGGCCCTCCGGACACAGGAACTCGTGAAGCAAACTCGGCAAAACAAATTCCGTTTAAAACAACAACTAAAGCTGCAATAATAAAGGAAATCATGGAAGCTGGTCCAGCATAATTGGCTGAAGCTTGTCCGGTGACAACAAATATACCTGTACCGATAATAGCGCCGATACCTAGCATAATCAGATCTTTTAATTTTAACTCTCGTTTTAATACATTGGCCGAATCTTTTTTTATCGGCCTTTTCCGGAAAACTTCCATTTTTGCCCCTCCAATTTTTGATTTGCGTTCATTATATAGATTTTTCTTTTCCTTTTCAATCCAAGTCCGAAAAAGACTAGATTTCATAAAAGCTTTTTTCTAAAAAAGAGTCTAAGTAAAGCCAATAAATTTGCACTTTACTTAGACTCTTTGAGTCCTAAACCTTTTACGAGCTACTTATTTTGAAGTAAAGTCGTTAATCTTTCTTGATTAACGTCGGGATAACTGGCTAAAAATTCCTGAATTCTTCTTAACACAGGAATAATATAACCGGCTTCATCATTTTCAACTTGTAATACTAACAAGGGCTCATGCAAACTCATTCGTAATAAAAACCAGCCATGGCCATAAGGCGGTCTCAAACGAAAACGAATACCTTCTTCATTTTCTGGGTCAATTTCCCATCCAGCAATATCAATATTAGCAAGTTGTTGAATAACTTGTTGTCCTAAAGTACGATACTTATCTGCTTCTAGCTTGAAACGAACTTCTTGCGTTTCCAATGGTTGTTTTAGATCCGCAATCAATGACTCCAAACTTTTTCCTTTCTCTTGTAAATTGGGTAATAACATTAAAATTTTAGCAATCACATAAGCTCCATCATCTAGAAAGTAGTTTTCTTTAAAGGCTGCATGGCCGCTTGTTTCAATCGCTAATTGCGTATCTACTCCGTTTTGGTTTAACTCTAAAGCTTTGTTAATCACGTTTCGGTAACCAGAAATATAACGAACTTGGTGCCCACCTAAGGATTCAATAAAAGTTTTCAAATGGTCAGAAGTGGGGGAATTTGTCACGATACTTGTGTCTGGATGTTCAGTCAACACAATCTGACTTAAGACAGCAATTAAACGATTACGATTCAAAACATCTCCTGACTTTGTTACTACAGCCGAACGATCAACGTCAGTATCAAATATCACACCTAAATCAGCCCCCTTAGCTAAAACGGCCTGCTGAATGCTTTGCATAGCCTCTTTATTGTCCGGGTTAGGGATATGATTAGGAAAATTGCCATCAGGTGTTAAAAATTGAGAACCTGCTGTATCTGCTCCGAGAGGTTGCAAAACTTTTTCAGTAAAAAAGCCACCTGCCCCATTACCTGCATCCACAATAATTTTAAAACCTTCTAATGGATGGTCCTCGTTCTTTTGTCTAGCATTACGGATTTTTCCAACAAGATCTTCAGCATAAACGGTTAGTAAATCAGCTTCGGTTACTTCCCCTTTTTCTTTACTTAGTGCACTTGTATCAACATGAGATAAAATATAGGAAATATCTTCTTTTTCAGCGCCCCCCTTTTGACTAAAGATCTTAATCCCATTATAGTAATAAGGTAAATGACTAGCGGTTAACATAATTCCTACATCACATGAAAATTGGGAAAACTGTGTGCTCATAAATAAAGCTGGTGTCGTAGCTAAACCGAAGTCGTATACGTCCACTCCATAAACAGTCAATTCTTCAATCATAGTTTCTTGCAGCTTTTGACCACTTAACCGACTATCTCTACCGACACCCATTGTTATTTTTTCTTTAATTCCAGACTGACACAACCAATTGATGATGCCTCTTGCGATCTTTCGCACTGCCTCCACCGTCAAGTTGGCTTGATATTCTTTCGTAGCGATGGCTATTCCTCGAATATCTGATTCGTTTTGTAACTCTGCTAATTTTTCCAAAAAAATCCCCCTCCTAAGTAACTATATTGTAAGCCTTTCATTGATATCAAAACTATTATACCAGACTTTCACATTACTCAACGAGGGGAATTTTTAATTTTTATTCTATTGTCAATTCAGTTAAAACAAAATTAACGATGATACTTTATCCTGTTTAACACTCCGACAATCGCTGTAGACAAGACAGCGCCAACTAAAATAATGACCCAAGTAATTGGTCGAAGAGGCTCAGTTCCTAAAAGACTGTTCATAAACGGTACGTAGACTGCCACAAGTTGCAAAGCAACAGATAATATAATCGCACCAACTAGTATTTTATTTTGGAAAAATGAACGGTCAAATCCAAAGGAATTAGTTTTGCGAATGTTTAAAATATGCATTAATTGTGCGATCGCCATAAAAGTAAATACAGCCGTTTGTAAATACTTGCCTGATTGCTCGCCATTTAGTAAAATGCAAAATATAGCAAAAGCTGCTAGTCCAATAATAACACCACTAAAAACAATTCTAGATAAGAAATGACGATTAACTAAGCTGTCTTTTTTAGACCGTGGCCCTCTTGCCATGACATTTTCTTCTGCTGGTTCATAAGATAAGGACATCGCAGGTGCAATATCAATAATTAAATTTAAAAATAAAATGTGTAATGGCGCAATCGGCATTGGTAGTAAAAATACTACACTAGCAAAAATAGCAACAATTTCTACCATATTACATGCAAACAAGAATGAGACATATTTTTTGATATTATCAAATATAATTCGTCCTTCTTCAACAGCGTCAACAATCGTACCAAAACGATCATCTGTTAAAATCATATCCGAAGCTTCTTTTGCGACTTCAGTTCCTCTAACACCCATAGCAACGCCAATGTTTGCATCATTTAAAGCCGGAGCATCGTTAACGCCGTCACCTGTCATTGAAACGACTTCACTTTCTTCTTTTAAAGCCGATACAATTTGCATCTTATTTTCAGGGGACACACGAGCAAAAACAGCCGTTTCATCTACAATTCTGGCAAAATCTTTACTATCGACCTGCTCGTCGATTTCTTTACCTGTCATAATTTTGTCATAGTCTGCTAAACCAATATCTTTGGCGATAATCGAAGCTGTTTTAGGATGATCCCCCGTGATCATTTTGACTTTTATACCAGCATTTTGTGCATCTTCAATCGATTCGTAAGCATCTGGTCTAGGTGGATCAATAATTCCTACTAACCCTTGGATTTTTAAGCCAGCTAGCGAGCTTTCTAACTCTTCTTCAGCTAGCCCTCCATCATAATCTGATATAGTAGCAATAGCAATCACACGTTGTCCTTTTTCAGCAAACATTTCATTTTGCTCTTTCAAGTCTTCTTTTACCTGTTGGGGTTGATCTGCTAAATTCAAAATAACATCAAAGGCACCTTTTATAATTAACTCCCGTTTACCCTCTTTTTCGTAAACAACAATCATATATTTATTTTCCGAAGAAAAAGGTACTTCTGCAACTTTTTTATAACCTTCTTTTCTAATTCCTGCCGATCTAAACCAACTTTCTTTCCTAACGTCACTAAAGCGCCATCTGTTGGATCGCCAACAACTTCATATTCGCCATCTTCATTTTGATCTATATGAGCAGTATTACATAAAACACCAGATCGAATAAAATGAAGGAGGTCTTCGTTATTTTGCGGGTCAATCTCTTCTCCGTCTTTTTTGATGACGCCATTAGGGTCGTAACCTTCTCCAGTCACTTCATAATGCGTCTCATCGCTTAATATGAATTCTGAAGCCATCATTTGATTTTCAGTCAGTGTCCCAGTCTTATCACTGGCAATCACGCTTGTAGCACCTAGGGTTTCTACTGCAGGCAGTGTTTTTACTAATGCCTTACGCTCGGACATTGTCCGCATACCTTTTGATAAAGTAATTGTTTCCACTGCAGGCATTGCCTCAGGGATAGCAGCAACAGCTAAAATAATTGAAATATGGATCATTTCTACGAACGGTTTATCCGTAAGTAAACCTGCAACAAACACTGCAATACCCGCAATGAATGCAGCTAAGATAATCGCTTTACTTAATTTATCTAGTTCTACATCTAGCGGTGTTTTATCATCGCTTTCTTCATCTAACATGCCACTAATTTTACCAACTTCGGTCTGCATTCCAGTTTCTGTCACAACAATATAAGCATAACCACGTGTGACTGCTGTTCCAGCAAAAACCATGTTTTTTTGATCCCCTAAAGGAATTTCCTCTTCATAGGTTTCATCTTCACTTTTTTCTACCGCTTCTGATTCACCGGTTAGCGCCGATTCAATACAAGCAAAATTATTGCTAGAAATAATACGTCCGTCTGCTGCAACAGCGTCCCCTTCTCTTAGTAAGAGTATATCTCCAGGAACGACTTTCGTTGCTTCGATCGTTTGTATTTTTCCATCACGAATAACAGTGGTAGTCGTATAGATCATGCTCTGCAAAGATTCAACAGATTTTTGTGCTTTTAGCTCAGTAAAAAAACCTGTAAGTACAGCCAAAAGTAAGGCAAGTAAAATAGCTACTGTTTCTGCTAAGTCATCCATCAAAAAGGAAATAACTGCAGCAGCTAATAATAAATAGACAATGATGTCATTGATATTATTCCATAATAGTTTCCAAGGAGATACTTTTTCGCCTTGTTGGATTTCGTTAGGACCCGTTTCTGCAAAACGCTCATCCACTGTTTGGGTAGAAAGACCTTCATTTCGATCTGTTTCAAATTGCTTTATTGTTTCTTCAGCTGTTACCTTATAGTACTCTTCTTTCATCCTTAGCCTCCTATTTTTCTTCTGATTGTTGAGTTACACAAAAAACTTCGATCAAGTTCAAAATTGCCGTTTTTTGCTCTGTATTCATATTCGCGAATTTATGAAGTAGCTCCACATCTAAAGGTGCCTCGTCCTCTTGGAAAAATTCACTTAACGAAATATCTAATCCACTACATAAATACTCCAAAGTCGCAATAGAAGCGCTGGTTGTATGATGTTCTAGCGCTGAAATAAAAGCAGCAGAAACCCCTGCTTTTTTTGCAAGCTCTTTTGCACTCATCCTTTGACTTGTACGCAAGTTATAAATCCGTTTCCCAATGTCCACTTACAGACCTCCTTAGCACCTTAATAGTTAAGTACAGCTTAACATATTTTGAGCGTCTTGTAAAGTGCTGGTTTATTTTATTCAAAAAAAGTTAAGTGAAATTGTATAAAAAGGTAAAAAAAATAAAAAATCAATTGGCAGTTAACGCTAGAAATTAACTGCCAATTGATTTTATATAATTTATAATTCTGCTAAAATATGGCGCATGGCTTCCTCAGTTTCCTTAGGTAAAGCGTCGTAGCCCTCATTTTCTTCATTTTCTTTCAAGATAAAATCTAAACGACCTTGTAAACGATCTTTCACTTTTTGAACGTATTCTTCATTGTTAAAATCAACTTCATAATCATGAAGCGGCAAATAACTCATCTTTTCTATTGGACCAAAAGGAGCAAATGAAGTTTCGTCTGTGATTATTTTTTCAATACTCGATAATGTCACTTGTGGCGTGATGTCTTTTCCCTGGAATTCTCCCGTGTTTAAAACGTAACAAGCAATGTTATTTTTATTAAATAAATCGCGGAAATTGCGATAGTCCTCAGCTAAAGGATAAGCACGGAATGGATCGGCGTATGGCTCGATAACTAATTGACTTAAATCCACATCCCCCACAACATTTTCAGCAGTGGTTCGTTTAGTTGATAAAGTTAACCCAAATACTGCTGCTAAAATAGGATCTTCCACTTTCACTACTGGAGGTAGACTATCGTCTTTCATAATCCAAAAAATACCATCTAATTTATCATTTAAAGCATCTACACGATTTTCGGTAACATAACGTGACTTTACCGTCCGACCATTGCCATTTCTGATATCTTGTAAAACAGGGACAGTATTTCCATTTTTATCCTGAGTCGCACCAACGTTTTGCATTGTTAAGTAATAATCAACTGTGGCGTGAGTTAAGGGGTAATCCTGTACTTTATCAAAATAAGATGGCTCTAGAGCAACGGTTGCTCCGGTATCTCGATGAATCACAAATGCATCATCATGCAGAACATCTACCTTATATTTACCCCCATGCTTAGTCAACGTAATTGTAGACTTTCCTGAACCAGAAAGCCCAAAAGCAGCCATTGTATAATTTTTATCTGGCAAATGATATTGTTTAATCCCTCCATGACAGGCTACATAATTATTGCGGTGTGCTGTCGCCCATGCAAGGGTTAATGTAGCTTTTTTCAATTCGCCAAAATATCTTAGACCTAAAATAGCAGCTACATTATGTTCAGGATCAAACAAGGCTAAACCAAAAGGAAAATCAGGATGATGCCAATTAGGATCCGCAAAAAGGTAAATATCATTTTCCTTATAAGAAATCGAATCTTCGTACCGCTTTTGCCAATGCTCATTTTCCATTTGAAAATTTAACAAATAAGAATATAAATTATTCTCAAAACCTTCTGGCAACATGATATGGCTTTTAACCATAAACTTTTCGTCAAGTCCTACAATGACATTTGCCGTATAAAATTGTTGCTTTGTCGATTGATACAAAGCTTCTCGCAATATTCCTTGATAGTAATCAGAATCAACGCCAGGGTGCCCAATAACTACTCTTGCTGCCGCTGTTCGTCCTACTACTTTTCCATCATTAAATATAAGCATCTTAGCTTCTTCTGGAAGACCTAACTCTTGAGTGTGTTTTACAGACATATCTGTAATAATCGTCCCAGGTGTTTGTGTAGCGTTATAATAAGCTTGGTGTAAATTTTCAACATATGTCACATTATTCCCGTAAAAAGCCGTTTCTACTAACGTTTTAACCCTTGAAAATAAACGATTCTCCTTTTCTACTTCACTGTGGTCAAAATCTCCAATAGTTGCCATAGACAATCTCCTTCTTTCTTTCATGAAATACCCAATAAAACTAAATTTTCCTGCTACTTCATTATCCCATATTTATAAAGCGCTTACAATCCTTTTTAAAAAGAAACTAAAGAGCTAGCGTTGCTATTAGTAACGCTAGCTCTAAAGGGGATGGTTAGATTCTCTTCTAAAATTCGCATGTTCATTTTATACTACTTCTCTAGTATCATAAATAATAGTAACGGGCCCATCATTAACTAAGGAAATTTGCATATCTGCACCAAATTCACCTGTAACTACGGGTATGCCTTGTCGGCTTATTCCCTGGTTAAAAGCCTCATATAATGGCACTGCCCTTTCAGGACGGGCTGCTTGAATAAAACTTGGTCGATTTCCCTTTTTAGTATCTGCGTATAAAGTGAACTGGGAGATGCTTAAAATACTGCCCTGCACAGCTGCAATACTTAAGTTCATTTTTCCATTATCGTCTTCAAAAACACGCGACTTAGCAATCTTTTTTACTAAGTATTCTACATCTTCCTGAGTATCTTCTTTATGGATCCCTAGTAAAACCATAAATCCTTGTTCAATTTGGCCCACAATTTCGTCTTCAATTGAAACACTAGCATTTTTTACTCTTTGAACAACTGCTCGCATAATTCTATCCTTTCAAACGATGAACACTATATATATCAGGAACTTGCTTAATTTTATCAACAATAGATTGTAGATGAGATAAATTTTTGATGGAAACAGTAATTCGAATCGTTGCTGTTTTTTCTTTATTCGAATGAGCTTCTACATTAACGATACGGTCATTTTGCGAGCTCACTGCTTGTAATATTTCATTTAACAAGCCTGAACGATCATAACCGTTCACTTCAACCTCTGCATTATATTCTTTATTTGTATTGCTGGTATCTTCCCACTCGACTTCTATTAAACGATTTTCCATTTCGGGTGAGTTTTCTATATTAGGGCAATCTTTTCGATGAATGGAAACTCCTCGGCCTTTTGTAATATAACCAACAATCTCGTCTCCGGGTACTGGGTTACAACAATGACTAATACGAACCAACAAATTTTGTACGCCTTGAATAATGACACCACCATCATGACGAATTTTCATTTTTTCTGGCTCTTTCTTGTTGCTACTATTAACCATGTCTTGTACACGCTGTTTTTCTTTTTCTTCCTGACGTTTACGACGCTGTTCTTCAGTTAGACGGTTCGCCAAAGTAGTCGCACTAATTTCGCCATAGCCCACAGCCGCATATAAGTCATCTTCTGTATGGAAATTAAAACGTTCTAATACGTCTTGTATTTTAGTTTTTGTAAGCACTTCTTTTGCAGAAAAATCCATTTCTTGCAATGTTTTAACTAACATTCCATGTCCTTTTTCAATATTTTCTTCACGGTCTTGTGCTTTAAAGAAACGTTTAATTTTATTTCTTGCTTTACTTGTAGCAACAAATTTCAACCAATCTCGACTCGGACCAAAAGAATTTGGAGAAGTTAATACTTCCACAATATCTTCGTTTCTCAATTTATAATCAAGTTGAGCCATTTTCCCATTGATCTTGGCCCCTACGGTTTTGTTGCCAATATCTGTATGAATATGATAAGCAAAATCTAAAGGCACTGAACCTTTTGGCAATTCAGAGACATCACCTTTAGGGGTAAAAACATAAACTTTATCGCTAAAAATGTCGCCCTTAACACTCTCCATAAAATCAGAAGCATCAAAACTTTCATCTTGTAGCTCAAGCAATTCTTTAAACCACCCCACTTGACCTGTTAACTCATCAGGTTGGATTTTTTCTGTGTGGCCTTCCTTATAAGCCCAGTGTGCAGCAACCCCAAATTCTGCAATTTCATGCATTTGATGCGTGCGAATTTGAACTTCTACAGGACTGCCATGGGGACCTATCACTGTCGTATGAATCGATTGATACATATTCGCTTTAGGCATCGCAATATAATCTTTGAAACGTCCTGGTAATGGTTTCCATTTTGTGTGAATAGCGCCCAATACTGCATAACAATCTTTAATTGAATCAACAATCACCCGAATAGCCAACAAATCATAGATCTCATCAAATTGTTTTTTCTTATCCACCATTTTACGATAAACAGAATAAATATGTTTAGGCCTTCCGTAAATTTCTGCATAAATGTTTAATTCCTCAGTAGCAACACGAATCTCCTCTACTGCTTGGGAGACATACTTTTCGCGTTGATCACGCTTAGATTGCATTAAATGAACAATACGATAATATTGCTTAGGATTTAGATAACGCAATGAAAGGTCTTCTAGTTCCCATTTAATACGGCTAATTCCTAAACGATCAGCTAAGGGGACATAAATTTCTAACGTTTCTCGAGCAATCCTTCGCTGTTTATCATCTCTCAAATGTTTTAACGTCCGCATATTATGCAAACGATCAGCTAATTTTACCATGATCACTCGTAAATCTTGAGCCATGGCCAAAAGCATTTTCCGGTGATTTTCAGCTAATTGTTCTTCATGAGATTTATATTTAATTTTTCCAAGTTTGGTTACACCATCAACGATCATCGCCACGTCTGAACCAAATTCTGTTTCTAAGTCTTCTAAAGTTACTTCAGTATCTTCAATCACATCGTGTAAAAAGCCAGCAGCAATTGTGTGTGGGTCCATATGTAGCTCAGCTAAAATTCCCGCTACTTGTACCGGATGAACAATATAAAGTTCTCCTGATTTGCGATATTGCTCTTTATGCGCTTCTGCTGCATATTCATAAGCGTGTTCTACAATAGCAGTATGTTCATTACTCATATAATAGCTAACTAATTTGATAACACTTGGTCCCGAAATCACGCTATCTTTTGCCATATTGACCCTCCTTGTTAAAAAGGTCCGGGCTTTTCCCACCCAGACGCTTTGGATAATTGATATATAAAAGAAGAAAATATAAATAAACGCTTCACAAAAAAGCGTTCATTCATGCTATCTAACAATCATATTATACAATAAATATAGCCCTTTTTTCAAATATTCGCTTTACTTAACTAAAAATGAATCCCAGTTTGCCACATTACATTTGAAAAATCAAATGACCTTAAACAACAATACTATTAGAGTATCGAACAAAGTAGTTCCGTCTGTAAATATGCCGTTTTTACAATAAATGTGCCTCCAATAATATTCAAATTGGAGGCACATTTTTCGATATGTCGATAATTTTTAACTATACAAAAGTTCGCAGTGATAGCTAATAGCACTTAATAAATACAAGGGCGCTGTTTCAGCTCGCAGAATTCTAGACCCCAAACCACAAAATAGAGCCTGATTTTGTTCAAACGTTGCGATTTCTTCTGGTGAAAAACCACCCTCAGGCCCAAAAATTGCCAATATTCGAGAATTAACAGGAACATTTTGTAATAATCTAGGCAATGTAGCCGTTTCATCCTGTTTAGCTGATTCTTCATAAGCCACCAAAATATAATCATACTGTGAAAAAAAGGAGGACAAGTCTTTTTCATTAGCTAAAAGCGTGACATTGGGTAGAAAGCTTCGTTGAGATTGCTCCGCTGCTTCTTGCGTTATTTTTTCTAATCGTTGTTGCTTTTTACTTAATTTTTTTTGATCCCATTTTACAATGGAAGTCTTAGCAGGGAACCCTATAAATGCTGCAGCACCTAATTCAGTAGCTTTTTGAACCATCCAATCGATTTTATCTCCTTTGGGATAGCCGCAAGCAATTGTAATGGATAATGGCAATTCTTTCTCTTGACTTTCTTTAGCCACCTCTTTGACAAACACTTGCTTTTCATTTATCGATGTAATTTTAGCTTGTATCGTTACTTGGTCAGAAAAAACTAAGTAAATTTGGTCTCCTTCTTTCATACGCAACACATGGGTCATATGATGATAAGCTTCCCCACTTAACGAGTAAGTGCTTTTTTTCTCATATTTTTCGTTTGTAAAGTAGCGTTGCATGAATATTACTCCTCCATTTTTTTAAATGTTAAAGCATACCAATCTTTTTGTTGAAAAGTTTGATCGATAATAAAACCTTGAACTTGCATCGCCTCGATAACTTCTTGCTTTTTGGCCTCAATAATGCCCGAAACAATCAAAGTGCCTGTTGGTTCTAACAAACGCCAAGCATCCGGTAACATTTCGACAATAATATCAGCCAGTATATTAGCGACGATAACGTCGGCTTTTTTCTCTACATTTGTCAGCAAATTATTCGCTTTTACTTGAATATTTTTTGCTGGTGGATTAAGCGCAATATTTTCTTTTGCTGCTTTAACAGCAACATCGTCCAAATCATAAGCTACAACTTCTTTTGCACCTAAATATTTAGCAGCAATACTTAATACACCTGACCCTGTACCTACATCAATCACAGTCTCGTTTCCTCGCAAAGTAGCCTCTAAAGCATGTAAAGTTAAACGAGTCGTCGGATGTGTGCCTGTACCAAAGGCCATACCTGGATCTAAAGTAATCACTTCCTCTTTAGGATCTGTTGTTTGGTATTCCTCCCAGCTAGGTTTAATTGTCAGATAGCGTGAAATCCGTACAGGATGATAATATTTTTTCCAAGCAGTAGCCCAATCTTTTTCCGCCACTTCGGTTACTTTTAATTCATTTTTACCCACGGACAACCCGTAGTCAGGTAATTTATTCACTTTTTCTCTAATCGTTGGCAAAATTTCTGGAACAAAAATCGTTTCTGGAAAATAAGCCTTCACATAAGCCCCTTCTGTTAAGGAAGTAATCATCTCTGTTTCAATAATCTCCCCAAAACCATCTGTTGAATAATTTTCCACATCTTTACTATCTTCTATCTCTACTCCACTTGCTCCTTCTTCCATCAAAATATTAGCGACTGCTTCAACTGCTTCACTGGCAGTCTCTACTTTAACTTCGTTCCATTTCATTTATGATCCCCCTTCAATGAACCTTTCGTCACTTGCCATCCGCCTTCAGGATCAATTTCTTGACGACGTATTTTAGTTATATAAGGATTGCCTTCAGCGACAAAACGCAAAGGCATATCTGTCCACTTCCCTTTATTCGGGATGCCAACTCTGGGAAGGAGGGCAATTTTTTTAGGGACTTTCTTTTTTTCTGGCACCAAATGTAAATTACTAGAAAAAATAGACTCCCCATATAAATTCTTAGAGATACCTAAGGCCTCCACCAATTTCCCTGGACCATTGGAAATCTCACTTCCTGTTTTCACACGCCTTTTTTCCATTTGCGCTTTTCCTTCTGCGGGTTCGATAGCTCTTATCATTACCCCTTGTGGCATTCCTTCTTGCCGTGTCACGAGATTTAAAATTAAGTGTGTGTGCATCGTATATAAATAAATCGTGCCTGGTTTCTGATACATTGCTTTTAATCTCGGGGTGTTTTTCATCCCATAACTATGAGCAGCCATATCTTCCGGGCCTAAGTATGCTTCACAATCCACGATATAACCACCCAATTTTCCTTGAGATGTTTCATGCTCAAGATACATCCCTACTAAAAAGCGGGCGACATCTTCTGTTGAACTCGTCTCAAAAACTTTTATGGTCTCTTCCAATCTGAATCACCTATTGTCATGATACACAAATTATCTATGTCATGCATCCTTTTATTTATGATTAATTAAGGACTTCTCATGTTAAGAAGAGGCGCCATAATATGTTATACTTTTAATACTGAAAAAAGGAAAGAAGGAAAATCATGCAACAACCACTAAGTTATCGCATGCGACCACAAAATTTAGATGAAGTAGTCGGTCAGCAACATTTAGTTGATCAAGGAAAAATCATTCGTCGGATGATTGACGCGCAAATGCTATCTTCCATGATTTTATATGGACCCCCTGGAACTGGCAAAACGAGTATTGCTAGCGCGATTGCTGGAACGACTCAATATGCTTTTCGTATGCTTAATGCTGCAACAGATACAAAAAAAGACTTACAAATCGTAGCTGAAGAAGCAAAAATGAGCGGAACTGTGATTTTATTACTAGATGAAGTTCACCGTTTAGATAAAACAAAACAAGATTATTTATTACCTCATTTGGAGAATGGAAGAATTATCATGATTGGAGCTACAACAGAAAATCCTTATATTACAATTAGTCCTGCTATTAGAAGTCGAACACAAATTTTTGAAGTACATCCATTAAAAGAAACAGACCTCGCCCAAGCTCTTGATGATGCTTTAGCAGATATGGGGCGAGGCCTAGGCGAATACTCCGTCATTTTAGATGAAAATGCTAAGCTACATTTGTGTCGCGCAACAAATGGGGATTTACGGAGCGTCTTAAATGGTCTTGAGTTGGCCGTCAAATCAACCCCTAAAAGTGAAAATGGACAAATCCACATTACATTATCGATCGTTGAAGAGTGCATTCAAAAAAAGGCACTGACTCATGATAAGGGTGGCGATGCCCACTATGACGTTATTTCTGCTTTTCAAAAATCTATTCGTGGAAGTGACGTAGATGCTGCTTTACATTATCTTGCGCGCCTAGTAGAAGCCGGTGATTTAGCAATTATTTGTCGTCGTTTAATGGTCATTGGTTATGAAGATATTGGTTTAGCTAATCCGCAAGCTGCTGCGCGTTGTGTGGAGGCTGTCCAAGCGGCCGAAAAAATTGGTTTACCTGAAGCTCGTATTCCACTTGCTGAAGCTGTCGTTGACCTATGCTTATCACCGAAATCGAATTCTGCACATACAGCTTTAGATGAAGCAATCGCTGATGTACGTGCTGGAAAATCTGGGGATGTCCCAAACCATTTACGCGATAGCCATTATAAAGGAGCAAAAAATTTAAACCGCGGAGTTGATTATCAATATCCACACGATTACCAAGAATCTTGGGTAGATCAACAATATCTACCAGATAAACTAAAAAACGCTTCTTATTATCATCCAAAAGCTACTGGTAAGTATGAAAAAGCATTAGCCATGCGTTATAAACAGTTAAATGATTGGAAAACAACATAAGTTTGAACTCTTTATGTGAATGGAAGATGAGAATACTTTTGTAAGCTTTTCCAAAACCTATTGAATCGAAAGAGTTGAGGTTTTGCTCCTATTGCTATATCTACAACTTTGTGCTATTATTGGTTTGGGAAATCTGTGATGTACGAGTTATCCATTTTTAGTATTGACCGAACATTTTTATTGATATATTGGGATCCGTTAGGTGCCAACGTTAGCAGCACGCCTTCTCATTTGGTAGCTCAATACGTTGGCCATGGAACCCACCTGCTTAGACTTTGCGGGATCAATACTCCAGGACAATAAACGGCATCAACGGATATTACCGTTTGAAAAAATAACCCCCTTATCATTTTTGATAAGGGGTTTTTTCTTTTAGAAGTCCTCGCCTTCTTCCTTTGAAGAATGCTTATGGGTATGAAAAGCTCTGACTCTTTCTAATAAAAGTAAATCAAAGACTAGAACCAAAATAGCAATAGCTAACATTAATGCGTCTAGGCCGGTGCCATGTTCTAATAAAAGTTTTCGTGAAACCGCAGTAATACCAATCAAAATAAGATATCGAACCGGTACATGATGCCCTTCCTTTACATAACGTAGTAACATCAAAAATACTTCCAGTAGAATAAACCATGTTGCAATTTCTTCAATAACGTAATACAGTTCATTCATCGAACTCATTTCTACTACATGAGTAAATATATCATAAATAGCCATCCCCATGGCTATTAGTACAACAATCACTAAAAACCCTAGCATAACGTCTACAATAAAACTTACAATTTTTTCAAAACTATCAAATCGCCTCATGTATGACCTCCTTTAACGTCATAATTTTTCAACTTTTTAATACACAAAAAAGGAGCAACCATTCTTTTAAATTATTCCGAACAAAAGTTCAACTTATAAAAGTATGAAAAGGGGTACAAATATTATATTATAAAAAACTTGTAAAAAGAATTATTTTTTTCAAAAAAACAATTTAAATACTTAATGATGGAAGTTGCTCTTTATTTATTCTTCACTTATAATTTAATTAACTCAAGTTTCGCACACCAAATTCGGTAGATAAGCCTTGATATAATTGGGCAGCGTATCGATCCAGAGCTGCAGTTGACTTTCAATGAAGTCTTGTAGTTTATGACTCGCTTTTTCACTGACTGCTTGCAAAATGTCCATTAGTTCTAATAAAGCCACCGACCAGTCAAGTTCTTTTATTTGGTCAGCAAGTTCATAAAATAAGCCGCCTAAGGTCCGCTCGTCATTGGCACAGCGTTGTTGCCAACTTAATAAGATGTAGCGCGTGAACACAATGGTGGTATGACAAATCAAGGCTTG
>NZ_AUIQ01000027.1 GCF_000423785.1 Tetragenococcus muriaticus DSM 15685
CGCTTTTGCGGTCGACGCGAAAGCCTTCTTTCTTCCATTGGGCACAAATTTCTTCATCGAGCGTTTGAAAAGCTAGTTGGGTGATTGTCGCTATCAGTTGCGCAAAAAAAATCATCATGGCTCTTTCTCTTGCTAAAAAATTTCTTTCCTTCTTCATTACTTCCACTAAATCTGTTACAATAGAATCCATAAGAAACCGCCTTTATTCATTAGTGCCTGTCAGCCCAATGAATAGAGTAACGGTTTCTTTTTTATTCGTCTAGAGGAAACCTCAATAAATTTTACACTTAGAATTGTTATTATAAAGCTTCAACAGCTTGAATCGCAGCAAATACTTGTTCTTCTGTCACTTCTGGATCAATCATACGAAAGGTATCATCCTCAGCTGCAGCTTGTTTGATGACAGGAGCTAAGCTCTCTTTTGATATATCTGTCACATTCATTTGAGCCAGTTTTGTTGGCAAACCGATCCTTTCATAGAAAGGGTAAACTTCTGTTATCTTATCAAAATCATTGGTATAAGCTAACTGTACCAAAATCCCATAAGCAACCTTTTTTCCGTGTAACGCCTCATGTGTATTTTCTAAGTAAGAAAGGCCATCATGTACAGCATGAGCTCCGGCAGAACGCCCGTAACTTACTGCAAATCCTCCAGTTTCGCCAGCAAGAGCAATGATCGTATCCGTCACTCGTGTAAAAGCCGGAGAAATTTCCTGTTGTTGTAATGAATAAATAGCATCTTGAGAGTCTGATAATAAGATCGTTGCGATTTCTTTTGCGCAAGCTACCCCTAAACGTGTATAGGCAGATTTTTGGTCTTCTGCTAATGTATCTGTAATCCCTGTAATTTCATACCACTTCGCAAGTGTATCACCAACGCCTGCCACAAAGTAATCTACTGGCGTAGCTAGTAGAAAATTCCAGTCAACCAAAGTCAAATAAGGCGCTCGTTTTTGAAAGCCCATGCAACGAAAGGTGCGATTAGGGTAATAAACAGCTGTAATTGGTGTAAACGGCGCACAGTTTGAAATCAGTGTAGGAATTAAAATCACATCACAGTTTAAATTCTCAGCAGTCAATTTTGCTGTATCCATAACACGTCCGCCGCCAATGCCAACAATGACATCACTCTTGCCAATTTGTTCAGCGATCACTTGAGCATCTTCATAACTTGCGCTTCCATCATAGCGGTAGGTGGGAAAATCTAGTTCCTTTTGATAAAAATCATTAAATACTTGATAGGAAGTTTCTCCAGTAACCACAGCCACTTGATGAAATTGTTCTAGATAATCTGGTAAATCTTTTAGTACATCCGTTCCACTTACATAACGATTTCCTCCTGGACGTACTTCGTCATTAATATTCATGAAAAACCCCCCTAAGTAATTGAAATTGGACTTAGTTTACAATGAATTTTTTCTTGCGTCAAACGGAGAAAGCGCATTATACGATTAATTTTCAAAATATTCGTTATCTTTATACAGAAATAAAATTTCCTTAAACCTCGCAATGTTTAAGAAATTTCCTTGAATATAAAAAGGGTTACGTGTATAGTCAAATTAAGAGCAAACGAACAACTGTTTCTAGAATGGGGGGAAGCTAGTGGAAAATAGTAAATTTACGCACAAATATCTAATAACAAATGAAGTTTTTAACGCGACGACTCATGGAATTGGTTTTGGTCTAAGCATTATAGGTCTTATCGTTTTACTTTTAAATGGTACAAGTCTAGGCTCTTCCATTCATATTGTATCTTATAGCATCTATGGTTCCATGTTAATTTTGCTTTTTTTAATTTCTACTTTATTTCATAGTTTGATATTTACTAAAGCAAAAAAAGTCTTTCAAGTTTTTGACCATGCTTCCATATTTTTACTAATTGCGGGTAGTTACACCCCCTTTTGTTTATTAAGTATTGGTGGCGTTTTTGGTTGGATATTATTTAGTATTATCTGGTTATTAGCCATCAGTGGAATTGTTTATAAATCATGTACGCTACATAAAAAAGCTACTGTTTCTAAACTTTCTACATTTATTTACGTTTTAATGGGTTGGGGATGTGTGATTGCTTTTCGCCCCCTAATTGATTCATTAGGAATTTGGGGAGCTCTGCTTTTAGCAGGAGGAGGAATCGCTTATACTATCGGTGCTATTTTTTATAGTTTGAAAAATGTACGTTTTATGCATGTCGTATGGCACCTATTTGTGATGTTAGGCGCCGCTTGTATGTATTTTTCAGTTTTATTTTTTACTTAAAACGGAGTAGTCTTCAATATTGGTTTGCGTTCTAATATTGAAGGCTTTTTTTATCAAACAATCTAAGGAGATATTTATGAAAAATCAGGATAAGATTCAAAATTACTGGGAAAATTTTATCGAAAAGAAAAACATCCATGCAACACAATATTCGGCATGGTCCTTTGGTAGCAGTAATCAAATGGCTGATGAATTAGCAGAACTCGTAGTCAAGGGCGATAAAACCGCAACAACTTCTGCTTTTGATCTATATGATGAAAACGAGGAAAAGCCTAAAGTTGGAGAATACAATATTATTTTAGACGGTAACCAACAACCTGTTTGTATTACCAAAACTGAAGTTGTAGAGGTCATCCCTTTTCATCTTGTTTCAGCAGAACACGCGTATCACGAAGGTGAAGGAGATCGCAGTCTTAAGTATTGGCGTAAAGTACATGAAGAATTCTTTCAAAAAGAGTATGCACAAACAGAAAAGGAATTTACCACTAACATTCCCTGCCTCTGTGAAGTGTTTAAAGTAGTTTATGGCACTAGTTAGTGGCGCGTGAAATATATTAAAGTTCGTTCATTATGTTTCACATTTTAAATTAACACCTTATAGAAAGAGGTTACATAATGGAAAACAATTTGGTTCCTATATCTTCAATCATAGTTGCTATTATCTTTGTTTTTCTCGCAATTTTTCAAGAATTATTGACGCTCGGGTTCCCTCTTGGTGAATTTACATTAGGTGGGTATTATAAAGTTTTGCCTAAAAAATTACGTACTATAAGTGCTATTAGTTCTTTAATCCTCTTGTTCATGGCGATAGTTGTTTTAAAACATGCTAAAATATTTAATGGTTTAGACTTTTTGCCGACAAGTATACTCATGTGGATAATTACAATTGCTCTGAGTTTAATGACATTGGCAAACGCTATATCTCAAAGTAAAAAAGAAAAATATACTATGACACCATTATCAGGAATCGCTTTTCTATTATGTTTATATATTACTTTAGTGTAGTAAACTTTAATCCGATAATGGCAAAACTAGAGTTACTTCAGCAAAGTAGCCCTAGTTTTTATCAATTCTAGAGTTACTTTGCCAAACTTGCCCTAAATTTACCAATTCTAAAGCAAGAAACCCCAATTTAAAAAAATTGGGGTTCCCCTTACTCATTATAGTCTACTTTCTTTCATAAATCTCAAATTGATGTTTATAGTGGTTTCTTTCATCTACAACACCTTCTGTTTCTTCTATCAATTGCCATTGTGACCAATCTACTTTTGGCATATACGTATCCCCAGTAAAAGATTCATCAATAAACGTTCGATACAAATAATCAAAATGCGGAAGAAGTGCTCGAAAGATCTCTGTCCCACCACCGACAAAGACGGGAGTAGATTGCTGGTTAGCTAGTTCAACAACTTCCTCTGTCGAGTGTAAAATTTTAACATTTTCTGCTGTATAAGATGGGTCTTTTGTCAAAATAATGGTTTCGCGGTTAGGTAAAGGACGAGAGCCCATCCCTTCAAAAGTTTTCCTTCCCATCACTAATGTATTTCCAACAGTACTATCTTTAAAAAACTTTAAATCCTCAGGAAGATACCAAGGAAGTTTATTATCTTTTCCAATTAACCCATTTCTATCTTGGGCCCAAATAGCTGCTAACATAAAGTTCCCTCCTATTAAACTTAAACTGCAATGGGTGCCTTGATACTTGGATGTGGATTATAACCTTCCACTTGAATGTCTTCCATATCAAAGTCAAACACGGAATGTTTTGTTTGATTGAGCTTTAATGTAGGACGATCACCTATTTTGCGAGATAGCTGTTCTTTCATTTGCGCAAAATGATTATTATATAAGTGCGCGTCTCCTAATGTATGAACAAACTCACCCACTTGTAAGCCAGTTTCATGAGCGATTAAGTGAGTTAATAACGCGTAACTAGCAATATTAAAAGGCACACCTAAAAAGACATCACCACTGCGTTGATATAATTGGCAACTTAATTTATTAT
Organism: Tetragenococcus muriaticus DSM 15685; assembly: GCF_000423785.1. Lineage (GTDB taxonomy): Bacteria > Bacillota > Bacilli > Lactobacillales > Enterococcaceae > Tetragenococcus > Tetragenococcus muriaticus. The sequence goes on from NZ_AUIQ01000027.1 coordinate 4,262, forward strand.
CATTCACATAAAACTGAAATAACGCATGACACGGTGGTAAAGCCATGCTCGGCACATCTTCAGGATTCCAAGCCGTAACGATCATGCGACGGGAATCAGGATTTGTTTGGATCAAGTCAATCACATTTTTAATTTGATCAATAAAACTGCCCGTTGTTGTTTCCCAATGTCGCCACTGATAGCCATAAACTTTGCCTAGATCGCCATATTTTTCAGCAAATTCTTGATCATTTAAAATCTTTTCACAAAATTTATTATGTTCCTTTTTATAAGCTTGTTTAAATTCTTCTTCTACCAAAGCACGACGTCCAAAGTCAGTCATATCAGGTCCATCATAGTCCTTACTTTGAACATAATTGGCAAATGCCCATTCGTCCCAAATATGATTATTATGTTCAAGTAAAAAACGAATATTAGTGTCTCCACGTAAGAACCATAGTAGTTCACTTTTGATTAACCCAAAAGGAACCCGTTTAGTAGTCAATAATGGAAACCCCTCATTTAAGTCAAAACGTATTTGATATCCAAAGATACTTTTGGTTCCTACACCTGTACGATCTGATTTTTGGTTACCTGTCTCCAAGATTTTGCGCCCTAAATCTAGGTAAGCTTGCTCCATTGATCTCTCCTCCTACTCATTTATACATACTGGCTTAGATATTCCCAACGATCCATTTTATTTGTCAATTCTTCTTCTTTTTGATCCACTTCTTGTTGTAATTCCTGCAACTTCGTATAATCATCACTTTGTTGATTCATTTCTTCTTTTAATTCAGCGATTTTTCTTTCCAATGCATCAATCTCATCTTCAATCGATTGCCACTCTTTGTGTTCTGCATAGGTTAATTTTTCCTTTTTTTGCGTTTTTTCTTTTGTTTTCTTTGGCTCTACTGCTCTGGGCTTAGGAGATGTCGTTATAGCAGATTTTTCTTTTCTATAGTCTTCAATCCTACCCATATAGGAATCAATAGCGCCGTGGCCGTTAAAAATTAATAATTTTTCTGTTACTTTATCTAAGAAATAACGATCGTGCGAAACAGTAATGACAGCTCCTGGAAATGTTTGTAAGTAATCTTCTAAAATCGTTAGAGTATCAATATCTAAATCATTAGTCGGTTCATCCAACAACAAAACGTTTGGTTGACCAATTAATAATTTTAGCAAATACAGACGGCGTCTTTCACCACCAGATAATTTATCTATTTTCGTTCCATGCATAAAGCGAGGAAATAAAAATTGTTCCAGCATTTCCGTAACGCTCGTAATTGAACCATCACTTTGTGTAACTTCTTCAGCTGTTTCTTGCAAATAGCTAATGACTCGCTTATTATCATCCATTGCTTCATTTTGTTGAGTATAATAAGCAATCCGAACAGTTTCACCAACAATCAACTCCCCAGAGTCAAGCGGGAGGCGACCAGCTAAAATATTTAAAAGCGTAGATTTCCCGGCGCCATTTTCCCCTGTAATACCTAATCGTTCTCTAGATTGAACCAACAAGTTAAAATGATTTAAAATTGTTTGTTGATTTATTTGATAAAAACCATCTTTAATTTCCAATACTTTCTTGCCTAAGCGTTTTGTCGCAAAGTCTAATTCGACTTGTTCATCTGTATGAACTTGATTTAGATTTTCTTTTAAATTTTCAAAACGATCAATTCGGGCTTGTTGTTTTGTTCCTCGTGCTTTTGGTCCAGTACGCATCCAAGCAAGCTCTTGTTTATACAATTGTTTCCGTTTTTCTTCTTGTTCGGCTTCAATTCTTTGTCGTTCAGCTTTTTCTGTTACATAGGTTTCATAATTGCCTTGATATTCATAAAGTTTCCCAAAAGATAATTCAAAAATCCGATTCGTTACATGATCCAAAAAATAACGATCATGCGTTACCATCAATAAAGAACCTCTATAGTGATTTAAATATTCTTCTAACCATTCAATAGCATCATAATCTAAGTGGTTGGTAGGCTCATCCAGCAAAAGTAAATCTGGCTCATCTATCAATACTTGCGCTAGCCCTACGCGCTTTTGTTGTCCACCAGATAAGCTCCCTATTTTTTTGTCTAAAGTAGAAATTCCTAATTTTTGTAAAATAATTTTTGCATTGGTATCTGTGTTCCAAGCGTCATTTTCATTCATTGCTTCTTGAGCTGCAGCAAATTTATTTTGTACTTTCGTTGATTGACTATCATTTTCTAAATCCAGTAATGCTTGTTCATATTGTTTGACGACACGTACTTGCTTATTTTCCCCTTGAAAAACAGCTTCCAATACGCTTTGTTCAGGATTTAAAGTTGTCTCTTGTGGTAAATAGCCGATACGGTAATCGCTAGGATAAAAAATATGCTGTTTATCGCCATCTCCTGATTGTATCCCTGCTAATACTGTTAACAAACTTGTTTTACCAGTCCCGTTTACACCAATCAAACCAACTCGATCATGTTCATGAATAATAAATGAAATTTGATCAAAAAGTACTTTTTCACCATACGTTCTTGAAAGATCGTTAACTTTTAATTCTTTCACGATATCTTCCCCCGATCTGTTTTATTGTATCATAAAATAAATGTCTAAAGTAAAGTTTCAGAAATGAAAAATTTTTCTTAGACAAACGAAAAAAGCGGAGAACATGAACTGTTCTCCACTTCTCATCTTATTCATCATCTTGATACAAATCGTAGTAAGCATCCATAACTTCTCTTGTAATATCTTGGTTGGGAGTTCCACGACTATCACTACGCCGCACTTGTGGAATAACGACAGCAAAAGCAATTTCTGGATCATCATAAGGCCCATAGCTTACCATATTTAAATTATCCACATTAATTTCATCTCCATCTTCAACGACCACCATTTCCGCAGTCCCAGTTTTAGCTGCTAAATCCATTTCAGCATCATCTAAACCTCTAGCAGTCGTCCAAGCGTCATCCCCATGTGCGACATCATGGAACCCTCTATGAATGATATCCATATTTTCTTCGGAAATATCTACTTCATTTAGAACCTCTGTCTCTATTGTTTCTTTTTCTTCACCTAAGCCGCCACCTTCATCATTTCCATAAATACCTTCAACTAAGTGAGGACGAACTCTTTGACCATCATTAGCAACCGTTGAAACATATTGCGCTAATTGAAGTGGTGTATAAGTATCGAACTGGCCAAAAGCTAAGTCCAAGACCTTTCCGGCTTGTCCTCTAGCATCACTCAGGTCCTCAACTGGCGTGCGGATCCCTGTGACCTCTCCAGGTAAGTCTATTCCTGTTTCAACGCCCATGCCGTATTGCGCCATGGCATCACGTAGTTGATCATAAACCCCTTGTTGGTTTTGAACGCCAGGAATAGAGATTGTGTCACCATTATAATTGATGCCAAGCATCTTCAAAGCAACTTGGATCATATAAGAGTTGGAAGAATATTCTAAAGCTCTCTGTGCCGATACGTTTTGATTGTTATTTCCATTTCTATTGAAAATAGATGCTTTATTATTCGATCCAGCTAGACGAATTGGCTGATCATACAATACTTCGTTTCCCTGAATGGCTCCAGACCCCCATCCAGCAGTTAATGTCCCTGCCTTTACAACCGAACCTGGTGTAAAACTTTTTATATAAGTACCAATGGCATCTTCTTCAATTTCAGAGGATCCTGTTTCATGATAATAGCCACTTAGCGAGAGGATATCCCCAGTTTTTGGATTCATAGCCACAGCATAAATCCCAGGAGAATAGTTAGCCATCCCATCATTGATTAAATCTTGATAATTTTCTCTTACAATTTGATCAACTTTTTGTTGAAACTCTGAATCAATCGAAAGCTTCAAATTATCTCCTTTTTCGCCTTCAGATAGTGTTGTTTGATTAACAATCTGTCCATTACGATCGACGGAAACCTCATTTTCTGTTTTGGTTCCTTGCAATACACTTTCATATTGTTGTTCCAAGTAACTTGTACCTACACGATCGTTACGAGAATATCCTTGATCAAGATATTCTTCTGCTTGTTCGGCAGGTAACCCTTGCTCTTGTGTTGACACTCGACCTATCACACTTTGTAGAGGGCTATCATCAGTGACCATGTTCCTTGTCCAATCCATACTAGTAGAGACACCTGGCAATTCTGTAGTGCGTTCAGAAACACGAGCAAGCTCTTCATCAGAAACATCAGAATTTTTAATAAAATCAGTGCTTAGCTCTTGTGTACCATTGAGTCGTTTAAAGATCGTAGCTAATCGCATTTGATCATTGTTAAAATCAATTTCATCATCTTGAACTTCATCTACTAGTGCAGAATATTCTTCAGAATCTGATAAGTTAGATTCTTCCTGGGATAAGCGATCACGCGCAGCATCAAGATGATCCTCATCCGCTAACCAAAAGTCCTTTAAATCACGTTCGGTTAAATCATCATCTACCTCAACGTCAATTAAATCATCTAACCTCTCAGCAATATCTAATAAATCTGCGCCTTCCATATCTAAGCCTCTAGTAAACGTAATAGCTGCCTCAGAACGATTTTCCACTAACGGCTCACCTTGGGAATCATATATCATTCCTCGAGGAGTGCTTTCTTCAATGATTCGTTGTGAAGAGGCCCTTATTCTTGATTCCATATTATCACTGTTAACTATTTGTAAATTCCCCAATTGAACAATCAAGGCAACAAATAGGACAAAGATAACAATGAATAGCACGCCTAATCGAAAAGGAACATGAGATCTTCCATAGGAGTTATTATGTTTTTCCCCACTTTTGGGAGAATGATTGAAATCATTATTTTTCTTGGCCATGATGACATTCCTTCCATATCGAACTACTTATACTATTCTAACAAAAATTTTCAATTAAAAAAGCAAAAACAAGAATTTACAAAAAGATTTATATAAAATACAAAAAATAATAGCAAAATTTAAATTTGTTTCACGAATTATTAAACAACTTTTTTTAAAGGAATATATTTCAACAGTTACCACTATTTCTATTTATGAATTTTCGTGGAACATTTTTTTAACTTTTTACTATGTGGATAACTTTCTCTTTCTAGATGCAAAAATATCCGAACTATAAGAAAATGATCAGTTGCAAGCCAGCTCGTAATTTACGACAATTAGCTCTTCTCATCAAATATAGTTCGGATATTATTTCTTATTTTCCTACACCTTACCAATAATTTCCTTCTGCCATTCCGTTTCCTACTCCAGGGTCTTCATATCCTGGTTGCTCATTTGGAACCGCGGGGACATTATCATCTGGTTGTTGTGGAGGAACTTGTGGTACTTGCTCTTCTTGATTTTCTGGCGGAACCTGAGGCTCTTGTTCTTGGCTATCGCTACCTTCCTCAGGAACTTCCTCTTCTTGTTCACCTGTATCATCATAAAACTGATTGCCAATAAAACCATTATGTGACATTTCATTTTGCGGCTCGATTTCTAGTTCGTCATTAGTTGGCAATTCCAACTGACGTTTAAGTTGATTTTGAATATCCAATAATTCATTCATACCTAAAATTTGATAAGAAAGACCATTAACCATTTGGTTTTGACCTTGTAGTTGCTCTTGAGTAACATTTTCAAAAGCTGGGTAATAATTGCTAGCAATATCTAACATATCGTTCCAAGAAAAATCCGTCTTAGAATTTTCTTCCACAGCATTTAGTATGTTTCTATAATTACTTATGCTGTCCATACTAACAAGTTTATCGACAATCTTTGTGACAACTTCACGCTGTCTTCTTTGACGTCCGATATTTCCTTCAGGATCATCTTTTCTCATACGAGCATAAGCAAGCCCTTTTTCGCCATCTAATTCCACTTCACCTTCAGGTACATGAACACCTTCTAAAGTAAATTCAATTTCGTTGTTCACTTCAATGCCACCGACAGCATCGATTAAGTCCGTCATTCCTTGTAAATTGATTGTCGCATAATGATCGATCGGAATATCTAGCAATTGTTCCACCACATCCATGGACAATTCTTTGTCACCATAAGCATAAGCGTGACTTAGTTTATCAAATGTTTGTCCATCATCGAGCATATCGGCCATGATATCTCGTTCTAAACTAACAATCGTTGATTCTTCCTCTTTAGGATTAACTGTAACAACCATCATACTGTCCGTACGTGCAGGGTCTTCATCGTCTTCCTCACGACCCAAACCACCTGAGTCAACACCTAATAATAAAATCGAAAAAGGATCACGATCTGCAATACTAACTTCTTGATCTCTTCTACTTGATCTTCGATTAACTTCTTCATTAATATGATTTATCGCGCTGTTTGCATCGTCTAAAGCCCGCATGCCATAAACAGTTCCCCCAGCAACGACTAAAGCGAATGCCATTAATATACCCACGATAATTTTCTGATATAATCGCATCCTACACCCCATTATTTCTATAAACATTTTAACTAAATCTTGACATAGTTTCTCAAAGTTTACAATCTTACATTTTTTTCATTATTAAATTTTAATAAATCCAAAAAGAGGTCTTTGTCTTGATAGGGACTTATTAAATATAATCGACAAATTTCGAGCGGAATTTCATATGCAAATGGCTACCTAATATTAATAAAATCAATATAATGCCCCAAAATATCAAAGAATAGGTTGCTTTTTCAAAAAACCATTCGCGACTCAAAAACGTATCTCGAAAACCATCAATAATATAGTAAATCGGATTTAATCTTAAAATTTTCACAGCTAAATCTGGCAAACCACTATTTTCAATATTCACAATAGTACCAGATATATAAAATAAAAGTCGTATGATGGATTGTAAAAAGATGTGGTAATCCCGAATCAATATCGTAATTGTGGCATTTAATAAACCAAAGGCAAATAAAAATGAAATCATACAAATAAAATAATAAATATACTGAAGCCAATAAAGACTTGGGCTAATACCAAAAAATAAAACCGTGATAATAACAATAGCGACCATTGGGAAATATGAGCTTAAATTACCAACAATATTTGTTGTTGGTAACACACTTACAGGAAACTTCATTTTAGATACTAAGCTTATTTGTTTATAAATACTGTTTGAAGCTCCTAAAATGGAAGAACTCATATAAAACCAAACGGTAATCCCAATTAAAAGCCACACAATAAAAGGAACATCTCCAACTTCTCGACTCTGTCTGAGACCAACGCCAAAAACCAAATAGTAAATACCAATTTGGATCGCTGGACTTAAGATTTGCCAGGCAAGACCTAAATAATGACTCTGATAATCCGCTTTATCTTCATATCGTGACATCCGAAAGATCATGCCGATATGCTCAAATTGTTCTTTTACAACCGTAATAATCTCTTTCACAAAACTCTTCCTTTTCTACAACGGTGTTTATTGAAAAACACGCATAATTATTTCAGTCGGATTTCCAATAGCATAAGTTAATGACCTTTCGCTAAAAGACACTAACATACAAAAAATCGTTGCTAATAACGTTACAAATAAAAGTAACCTCGTTGGAATCGTCATTTTATCACCAAGAGGTGTACGTACTAATTGTTTTGACAACTGTTTTTCACTTAGGTTTTGTTTCTGTAGTTCCTCATCTTCTGGCGCAAGTTCTTTTAAACTTTCTAATGTAAAATTCTTTTGCTCTTCTTTTTGTTGTATTTGATATTTTTTTTGTTCTTTCTTCGACAATTTTTTAAACCAACGAATAAATTCTTTATAATGCGCCATAATCTCAGTTGTTGGTCCAAATTCTCTTACACCGCCATAGTGCATCCAAATGGTCTTATCACATAATTTTTCCACTTGTTTTAAAGCATGACTCACAAAAAAAATCGTTTTGCCTTGTTCTTTGAATTCCAAAATTTTATCAACACATTTTTGATAAAATGTATCATCGCCAACAGACAAAGCCTCGTCAATGATCAAAATATCCGGATCATTATGGACCGCAATGGAAAAACCTAAGCGCGAGCGCATCCCACTAGAATAGTTTTTGACCGGTTGATTGATAAAGTCCCCTAAATCAGCAAAAGCAATAATATCATCAATTCGTTCATCAATTTGTTTATTGGTCATACCAGACATTAATGCTTTCAAACGAATATTTTCAAGGCCCGTCAATTGTTTTTTTAACCCAGCCCCAATGGAAATAATCGTAGGTTCTCCATTGATTTCCATCGTTCCTGAAGTAGGCGGGATAATACCACTAATAATATTAGATAACGTCGACTTTCCAGAACCGTTAATTCCAATGAGTCCAATCGATTCCCCATCTTTGACTTCAAAACTTACCCCTTTTAAGGCCCAAAAGCTAGGAATATTATTACGAGAAAACTTAAAAAGCGACTTTATCTTATCTGATTTTTTCTTATAAAGATCATATTCTTTAGTAACTAAAGTAGCTCGTACTTTCACGTTATCGTTTTTCACATTATCCATCCATTCTTACTAACTCTTTACATATCAAAAACATTTACATCATAGCATATCTTTTTCATAAAAAGAATACCATAAAAAAAACTGAGAGGGAACTTAGCATTTTTTTAAATGCGTACGTTAAAAAAGCCGAGCAAACTCGGCTTTTTGTTTAGTTTAATTTTAAATCACTTTTGATTTGCGTCGTAGAAACTTCGGGGGTTCGTGGTAAGTAAAGAACAGTAGCAGGTGTTTGCTCTTCGATAAAATCAAATTCGCCTACCCAATCATCCCCCATAACAAAAGTATCAATGTGATACTCTTTAACGTCCGTCACTTTTTGTCCCCAGCCTTCTTCTGGGATGACTAAGTCCACATAACGAATCGCTTCAAGCAGTTGTTTTCGCTTTTCATAGTCAAAATAACATTTCTTTTGTTTTTCTCTCCAATTAAACTCATCTGTCGATAAAGCAACAATGAGATAATCTCCTTGCTCTTTAGCACGTCTTAATAAATTAATATGCCCATAATGCAATAAGTCAAACGTACCGTATGTAATAACTCTTTTCATGTTATAACCTCACCTTATTTTAATATATTGAAGATACCAAAATTTAGCAAAAATAGCAAACTCATCCAAAGAATATTAAAAATCGCTTGATTGTTTACCCTTTTTCAAAAACATAGTCTACCATTTGATAGCCTGAGCCGATATCAGTTATTTTTTCTTCGATCAAGTGAAATCCAAGATGCTGATAAACCCTAATGGCTTGTGTGTTTCCTTGGTTTACTCGTAGATGTTGCTTTAGTTGATAATTTTCTGCCAGCTCATCAAACCAAGCAAAAATCTCCCGCATCAATCCTTGATTACGATAATCGGCAGCAATATAAATTTTGCTTAAGTATAAATACTCTGATCTTACTTCATAAGCAATATAGCCAACATATTTTCCCTCTAACAATAAAGCATAATAATTAACACCAGAGTCAATTTCTTGCATGATTATTTCTTTACTTTGATAGTTAGTTAACATATATTCCGCTTGGCTACTCCCAATGACAGGGGTAAATACTTCGCGCCAAATGTCTTCTAAAACGGGATAAAAATGATCTAATTGTTCTCTTGTCGTTATCTTTTGTGTTTCCAAAGCAACAAACTCCTCTGTGCACTCTTATAATGTTATAAAACCCCCCGCTTTTAGCGAGAGGTAATTTGGTTATTGATTTAAAGTATCTAAAATTACTTTGCTGCTTCGTAATTTTTATTTGCTTGTTCCCAATTGACGATATGCCAAAAAGCGGCAATATAATCAGGTCGTACATTTTTATATTTTAAATAGTAAGCATGTTCCCATACATCTAAACCAATAATAGGTGTTTGACCATCAGTTAATGGAGAGTCTTGATTAGGAGTAGAAGTAATCTTTAACTGACCGTTATCTAAAACTAACCAAGCCCAGCCAGAACCAAAACGACCTGTGGCAGCTGTTTTAAATTCATCCTTGAAAGACTCATAGCTACCAAATGTTTCATCAATTGCTTCTTTTAATGCTCCTGTTGGTTCTCCACCACCATTTGGTGATAAAATTTTCCAAAAGAACGCGTGATTTGCATGACCTCCACCATTGTTTCGAACAGCTGTATAGATATCTTCTGGAACCTTGTCCAATTCTGCAACCAAATCTTCAACTGATTTTTCCCCTAGTTCAGAGTGTTTCTCAATTGCAGCGTTCAAATTCGTCACATAGGTATTATGATGCTTGTCATGATGCAAATGCATCGTTGCTTCATCAATATAAGGTTCTAAAGCATCATATGCATAAGGTAAATCGGGTAAAACATAAGCCATTTTCCATTCCTCCAAAATATATATTTATTACGAATTAAGATTAACAAAGAAAGCGATTTTATTCAAAGCAAATGCTTTTTATTTAAAAAAAACCAACTAGCAATAAAAATTTGCTGAAATGTACTTGACAATGCCAGTCAAAATTGCATGAATTATTTCTTCTAAAAATCAGTAGTTTTTTTAGTAAAAATCAAGAATTTGCTAAACACATAATTAGCAATTACAATGATGATCTGCGTGATAAGTTTGGCCCAAAAGTCGTCCATATGAAAACTGTTAATAAAAAGCAACATACATCCCATATCAATACCGAAAGAAACAATTCGATAAAAGAAAAACTTACTTAGTTCTTCAAAAAAATGTCTGACACTCCTCGTTTTTGACTTAAACACCCATTTTTTGTTTGTGGCAAAAGCAAATAATACTGAGAATATCCACGAAAGTGTATTGGATACAACAAGACTCCAACCGAATAGACTCCTAGCTAGAAAAAAAACAATGAAATTTACCACAGTAGTCATTCCACCAAAAAATAAATAACTTATAACTTCTTGGAGCTTTTCATCTTCTCTTATTTTTTTTATTAACTGTTTCAATTTTCCACCTCATAACACAATATATTATATCATGAATCATAGAATTTAAAATAAGCATCTACCACATTATATACTAGATTTATGCGAACAATGACCCCTAATCAGCTGGTTTTAATATTAAGTTTATAAATATTCTTGTTTTCTCACTTTTAGTTAGATAAAATATTAGGTATGAATAAAAATAAAACGAAGAAGGTTAAATTATGTCTTTGCTTCAACTAGCAAAAAATTCTATTTTGCATTTTAATCGATTAAAATATGCTAAAAATATCGGTTTTGGTAAAATTGTCCTATATTTGTTGCTATTAAGTCTTATTGCCGCAATTCCAATTACTCTCCAAGTTCGTAACGCTTTTTCTGAAATCCAATCTGATGGAGAACAAATTGCTGAGCAAATCCCTGACTTTACAATCGAAGACGGCAACATACAAACGGATGAGCAAGAAGGATTTATTTATCAGACAGATTCCATTATCTTTACTTTTGATCCAGACGGGCAACGTACTTCTGAAGATATCTCCAACGATATGGTGGGCAACTTTTTAAGTGTAGGTCTGCTTCAAGGTGAGGCCGTCTTAAGCGTCCAATCGAATGAAGCTACAGAAGCCGTACTTGGCGACAACCAGTTTGAATTTTCTTACACTGAGGACCGCTTACAAAACTTGTCTGGTGAAGCACTTCGAAATGAATTGAGTCAAAGTGATCTGCCATGGTGGACACCTTTAGTCGTCTTACTGATAGCGACCTATCCATCCTTTATCAACTTAATCGTTACTTTTCTTATCGTTACCATTATCGGAAATCTTTACAGTCGTATTCGTCGTGTGAAAAACCGGTTTTTCGATAACCTGAAAATTATGATTGCAAGTGCAACTTTACCTGTTATTATGGGAGCAATTATTAACAGTTTTATTTTAGGATTTGATAGTACTACCTTTATTGCTATTCTTTCATTCTTTATCTTTACCCAAGCTATCAAAGATGCCAAAAAAATTGAGTAAACAAAGACATTTCCAAATTTTTGGAAATGTCTTTTTCTTTAAAATATTGTATACTCAAAATAAGGAGTGGATAATATGACAAAGTATATTTTATCAGATCGTTCATTTCGCGATGAATTTCTCAAAAAAGTCCATAAAACTGATAATAATTATCAGTTAGTATTCGAAAACAATCTTAACCAAAAGGAGGATTGGGAAAAAGTCGAAATCACTATAGGTTGGAAAAAAAGTTGGAATGAAAAGCTTTTATATGAAAAAACGCCGCTAAAATGGGTACAATCGATTTCAGCAGGAGTTGATTACCTGCCTTTGGACCAATTTAAACAATATGGCATAAAGCTTACAAACTCTAGTGGTGTACATGCTCAAGCAATTGCAGATCATCTGTTGGCCATTTTATTTATGCAAAATCGTGGTCTTTTTACTGCTATAAAAAATCAACAACAGGCAAATTGGCAAATGGCTGATAATTATTATATGCTTCAGGATTTACGTATCTTAATCATAGGAACAGGCAAAATTGGTCAGCAATTAGCAAGTTATTTAAATTTCTTTGACAATCACCCTATAGGAATTAATACAAATGGAAGAACAATCGATAGCTTTAGGAAAACTTTTTCATTGGATCAATTAGAAGAGCAAGCAAGTATAGCTGATGTTGTGATTAATATATTACCTTTAACAGACGATACTTATCATCTGTATAATAAAGAATTTTTCCAAAACATGAAAGAAAGTGCTACTTTTATCAATGTAGGAAGAGGACCAAGCGTTGATACACAAGACTTATACCAAGCATTACAGAATAACGCAATTGCTTTTGCTGCCATCGATGTTTTTGAGCAAGAACCACTACCTGCTGACCACCCGCTATGGGGATTAGAAAATATCTTAATTACACCTCATATTTCTGGTTTCACCCCTCACTTCCAAAAGAAATTTATGGCTGTTTTCTTTGAGAATTTCACTACATTTGCTAAAGAAGGAGAACTTACCGAAAACGAAGTTTCATTAGCTTCTGGGTATTAAAAAAAGAAAGATGGTCTCAAGAGATCATCTTTCTTTTTTTAGATCTTTTTCAGTTTCTTTTATAATATAAATAGGTCTTTTCTTAGTTTCTAAAAATATTTTTCCAATATACTTTCCAATAATCCCTAAAAAAAGCAGCTGTAGACCTCCCATAAATAATACAATCGAAACCAAGGAAGGCCACCCAGAAGTTGGATCTCCAAAGAGTAAAGCACGGATCACAATAAAAATGAGTGCAATGATCGCCGCAATACATGAGATACTGCCTATAAAAGCCGCCAGCGTCAATGGAGCGTCTGAAAAGTTGACAATTCCACCGATAGAATATTTAAATAAACTCCAAAAAGACCAAGAAGAATTTCCGGCAACCCGTTCACGATTTTCATAAGATATATACTCAGTATTGAAACCTACCCAGCTAAATATTCCCTTAGAAAACCGATTATACTCTGTCATAGAAAGAATAGAATCTACCATTGGACGTGTCATCAAACGAAAATCTCGAGCGCCATCAACCATTTCCGTATCGCCAAATTTATTCACTAATTTATAAAATAAACGAGCAAAAAAACTTCGAATAGCTGGTTCACCTCTTCGATCCTGACGTCTTGTTCCTACGCAATCAACATCAGAAGTCTCAATACGTTCAATCATTTGCGGTAACAAATCTGGCGGGTCTTGCAAATCTGCATCCATCAAAGTGATTAAGTCACCACTAGCAGCTTGCAATCCCGCATATAAAGCCGATTCCTTACCAAAATTTCTGGAAAAAGAGATATAACGAACACGGTTAGGTATCTTTTGATGCAATTCACGTAAACTTTCCAAAGTGTTATCTTTTGAACCATCGTTAACAAAGATATATTCAATAGAATGAGAAATAGAACTTCCGATTTCTTCCATTTCTTTTACAAAGTAAGGCAGAGCTTCTTGTTCATTAAAACATGGTACCACGATAGATAACATACGAAAGCCTCCCAAGAACGAAGTTTTATATTTTGATAAACCGTTATTAAACAATTAACGCTCGGAAAAATTATATTTAGGTTCATCTAATGTTTCGTCATAATCTACAGTTAAATTATAACCTTTAAAGAACCAATCATCTTCCTCTTCTGTAAAAAAAAGAATACCGTCAAAATCTTTTTCAACCATTGGTTTTTCAGGAGAATCTACCGACATCCCAATAGAAAATCCATCATGTACTTGAGTACTTCCATAAGCTTTTCCAAAAAAACGGATCCCCATACCAGGCTCTAAAGTAATTTCTCTTTTAAACCAGTCAAGTGCCTCTGGTTTAATCGTTAATTCCATATTGTTCACTTCTTTCTACTCATTTAATTTTTCATCTAGTAAGTCCACTTCGTCTGTATTTCCTATAACCAACAAATGATCATTTTCATGTACAATTTCCTCAGCTGCTGGAGAAGCAACAACTTCGCCGTTGTGACGACGAATAGCTACTACAGTTAAACCAAAACGTTGGCGAAAATCCATTTCCAACAAATTTTTATTGAAAAACTTCTTGTTTTTTACTCGAATTTCAGCCAAAGAAAATTCTTCTGACAATTCAATATAATCCAAAATGTTACTAGAAACCATTTGATGAGCAATTCGAGCTCCCATATCTCGCTCAGGATGAACAACTCGGTCAGCCCCAATTTTTTCTAAAACACGGGCATGATACTCGTTCTGGGCCTTAGCTAAAATACTAGGGACACCCATTTCTTTAACCATTAAAGTCACTAAAATACTTGCCTGAATGTCTTCACCAATGGCCACAATGACTTGATCGAAATTTCGGACCCCTAAGGAGCGCAAAGTCATTTCGTCTTGTGCGTTACCGACAACGACATGAGTGGCAACATTCATGTATTCATTCGCACGTTCTTCGTTATTATCAATAGCTAAAACTTCTTGTCCCGAGTCAACCAAAGTTTGGCAGATGCTTCCACCAAAACGCCCTAAACCAATAATAGCATAATTTTGTTTCATAATGGTCTCCTTTATTTAATTAAATTATGCTTAAAAGCATAAATCGCTGCTTGTGTACGGTCTTCTACCTCTAATTTTGCTAATATATTTGATACATGAGTTTTTACTGTTTTTAAGGTAATAAACAGTTCTTCTGCAATCTCTTGATTGCTTTTACCTTCAGCCACCAACATTAAAACCTCTTTTTCACGAATTGTCAACTCTTCATGTAACTGAGTCGTTTCATAAGTTCTTTTTTGTTTCATTTTGTCTGATACTTCCGATTCAAGTACTTGTTCTCCCCGTTGTGTCGCTCGAATCGCATCAGCAATCTCAGCAGCACTAGAGGTTTTTAGTAAATATCCTGCCGCCCCTGCTTCCATTGCAGGATAAACTTTTTCATCATCAATAAAACTGGTAACAATTAGAATTTTAGCTGTAGGCCATTTTTCTAAAATTAATTGAGTAGCTTCAATGCCGTCCATTTCGTCCATGACTAAGTCCATCAAGATTACATCAGGCTGTAATTGAATCGCTTTTTCATAACCTTCTTTCCCATCAGAAGCTTCGCCTACAACTTTAATATCATCTTGTACCAACAAATAAGAAGATACGCCCAGTCGAACCATTTCGTGGTCATCTACTAATAAAACACTTATCATTTATCAAAGGCCTCCTTCATTAAAGGGATTTTTATTTCAATGCTTGCTCCTTGTCCTTTAAAGCTAATGACTTTCACTGTTCCGCCAATAGCTGCTATTCGTTCACGTATATTACGCAAACCGTAGCTTCCTGACCGTTCTTTTTGCTCTGGATTAAAACCTACGCCATCATCTACAACTCTTAATAAAATATTTTGGTCAATTAAATGGAGATAAACTTCCAATTCATTCGCTTTGGAATGACGTAAAGTATTTGATAACAGTTCCTGTACAACACGAAATAATTGGTCTTCAATGTGACGAGGAATACTTAAATCTTCTACATTCCAAGTCATTGAAAGTGTAATTTTAGTTTGTAGTTCTTGTAGTAATTGCTCGATCCCTTTTTTTAAACTCTTTTCTTCTAAAGTCACTGGACGTAAATGTAATAATAACGCTCGCATTTCTGACTGTGAAGTATTGATAATAGAAGAAATCATTTGTAATTGTTTTTGTTGATCCTCTGGTAAATCAGCTTTTTTGGTTTGTTCAGTAACAGCAGACATCATCATCATCGCAGCAAATAGTTCTTGAGAGACAGAGTCATGTAATTCTCTTGCGATTCGATGACGTTCATTTTCTAATATCTCTTCTTTTGTTTGCCCGTCAATATACTGCGGTTGTGTATTTAAAGTTTGTAACTGACTAGACATATCTTTCATTTTTTCTTTAGTAGTAAAGATATCTTGGTGAATCGAGGCAAGTTCTTTATGATCATTTGAATAAAAATTGGACTGATTTAAAAACACATTTTCAAAGTTTCCACTAGCCAGCAAACGCATTTTTTCAGCAATAGGAGCTATTTCTTTTTTTTGATAATAAGTAAGAACAACAAAGGTAATCAATCCACACACTAAGGCTATTGCAATAAGATAAACGATGATCGGGACATAAGCTACTGTCACTTGAAAAACCTGTAGCCCTCGCTGTGTTTGCTCTACTCCTAACATATAGAAAAATAAAATGAGCAACATTACAAAAAAAGTAAGTAGACTACTGCATACTGCCAGTAGTTTTCGTGATTTTCTACTTATCATACACGAAACACCTCAATATCACCAACGAATGTATTTGTCACAACTTTTAAGCGACGCGAAGCTTCACTGTATTCCTTACTATAAAGTTTAAGCGTTTCATTTCTCAATTTCGTTTCATAGTCTTCAAATGAAACAGCTCCCATTAAAGTTGTGTGCTCTAATTGTACACCAATACCTGTAGGAATCAATATACGCGTTCGACCGATCCCTTTTCGAACAAGGATGACATTATCTTTTTTGGGTAAAATTGTATTCCCTAAATCAATAATTGTATCTCCAGATAAAACATTTATGTTAATATCGTCCCATTCGTAAACATCATTACCTATGCGTTCATTCCCCAGCCACTGTTGTTTTTTCTTTTTACCATCATGATTCTTAGTTTCTTGCGTTTGAACCATAAGCATTTGTTTTTTTCGCCAAAATGCATAGTTAGAAAAATCAATACCAGAGATTTCAATTCCTTTGAGTCCAATGAAAAGAATCGTAAAAACTAGCATGATCCAAACAGCTGGATTATTAAGTAATCCAAATAAAATAAGGATAATGCCAAGAAAGAAATAAAATTTGCTATTTTTCAACTTTCTTTTACGACGTAAAGCAAAGTAAATAAAGAAAGAACCTGAGCCAACTAGTAAGAGTAAAAGTGGGTTTTGCATCGTTTGCCAAATAATGATTAACAATAACAAACTTTCAACGATGAAAAAAAATCGTCCTGGTTTTTTCACATTTTTCCCCCCTCGGTAAAAGCCCATTTTCTATACTTTACTACAAAATCTTTTAATTCCCATCCGTCTTACGGCTGAAAAAAAATAAGGGTAAACCCAAATGGCTTACCCCCGTTTTTTCTTTAACTATCTTTTACACTAAGAATTTTCACTCGCATGTTGCCGTTAGGCGTTTCAATCGTCACTTCTTCATTTTCTTTTTTCCCAATTAAAGCTTGAGCAATTGGTGAGTCGTTAGAAATCTTGCCAGAAAACGGATCAGATTCTGCACTTCCTACAATCTTATATTCCTCTTCTTCTTCATCTGGCAATTCTTTAAACGTCACTGTTTTACCAATCGATACTTCATCTTTGTCAGCTTCATCTTTATCCACAATTTCAGCAAAACGCAGCATATTTTCGATCGTTGTAATACGACCTTCTACAAAAGCTTGTTCATCTTTAGCTGCTTCATACTCCGAATTTTCGGAAAGATCCCCAAATCCCCGAGCTATTTTAATACGCTCAATAATTTCACCACGTTTGACTGTTTTTAATTCTTCTAATTCCTCTTCTAATTGTTTTTTACCCTCTGGTGTCATTGGATAAACTTTTTCTTCTGCCATAAATAAAATCTCCTTTAACTATTTCCTTTTGTTATATATTTATATAAAAGAAATAATGGTAATCTTTCTAAATCGACAAAAGATTACCATTATTTTCTTAAATTGTAAACCATATTCCGGATTGATTTTGAAAACGTTTTTTATTCATCCATATATTCGTCGATCAATTCATTATGTTCTTCATAGGTTTCCGCATAGTAAACATTTCCAGTTGACGTGTCGGCTACAAAGTAGTAATAATCATTATCTGTCGGATTAAGGACTGCTTCAATAGAATCTTCGCTTGGATTATCAAAAGGTCCTGGACCGTAGCCTACATTTTGGTATAAATTATATGGTGAGTCAACTTCAAGGTCTTCATAAGTAACAACTTCTTTATGCTCGCCTAAAGCATACAATATCGAAATATCCGTTTGTAACGGCATTTCCGCCTCTGTACGATTAAAGAACACTTGAGCAATTTGCTTACGATCTTCTTCCGTTTCTCCTTCTCTTTCTACTAAGGAAGCTACAGTGAGTATCTCTTGAACATCCAAGTCGGACTCTTCAATTTCATCATAATGACCTTCTAAAACAGAATCCGTCGTGGCAACCATTTGCTCGACCAGCTCTTCCAAACTCATATCTGATTGATAATCATAGGTTGCTGGGAATAAGTAACCTTCCAAGCGATAACGAACTTCTTCAGCTTCAGCAGCATCTCCCAATAACTCTGAGTAGTTTTCTTCTAATTCATTGAAAAATTCTTCATCTTCCATCAAATCAAGGAATTCATCTTGGCTAAATTCCGTTTGTTCAGAAATACTTGAAGCAACTTGTTCTACATCATAACCTTCAGGAATGGTAATTCGAGTATCAGCACTCTCCCCATTTTGCAAACTTGAAGCAATCTCATTAAGTGACATACTTGGCGAAAATACATACTCCCCAGCTTGGAATCCATCCTGATTATTAAACTTCATATAATAATTAAAAACCGTTCCGCTATTAATAACATCTTCTTGCTCCAAAATTTCACCAATCATTTTGTTTGAAGAACCATTGGGGATAGTCACCGCAATAGATTCCTCACTATTAGGGCTTAATGGCTTAATACTGGATCTTACATAATTATAAGTCACAACACCAAAGATAGCTCCGACAACAATGAAAGCTAAAACAACGCCCCACACAATTTTGTGTACGACCCGATCTTCGTTTTTTCTACGCTTTTTACGATTTTTTATATTTTTCGGGTTCTCGTTTGTTTTTTCAGTTTTATTTGAAGTTTGGTTGTCTTCTGATTGATTTTTGTCATTCAAAACAACGCCTCCTAATCTTCATGATTCTAACTTGTCCTATTATACCTGAAAGTGAGGCTAATTAAAATATCTCCTGAATTTGAATTTACCCAAAATCTGAAGGGCCTATCCAATAAAAGAAAAACCGCACCGTTATCCCCAGTGGAAAACTGGGCAACGGTGCGGTTTTTCTTTATCCACAAGGCCAATCTGTGGACACAAAAAGCCTTCCGCTATGGTATTATTAAGTTGCACCAAAACAAACCATAAACAACGAAAGGCTAGGTGTATTATACCATGAATCCGACCGATATTTATCAAGTAAAACGAGATTTTTTTCAATTTTCTCAGAAACTCGCCCAAGGACTGGCTAAACCGGATCAAAAATTTATATTTGATATGGTTTTTGGCATAGTCAAAAGCCGGTCCCCGCTCCTATCTGATATCGCACGCGCTTTAGAAGAGGATACGCGCCTTCTTTATACCGTGAAACGTTTGTCCAATCGCGGGGCAGATTTTGACGATTTTCAGGGGCTTCACCAGAATTATTTACAATCCATTCAATCTCATTTGCAGGAAGATATGCTGGTCATCGTCGATAACTCCGATATCACGAAGCCTTTCGGCGAACAATTTGAAGCGCTCGCTCGTGTTCATGATGGATCGCGTGATGGCATAGAAAAAGGGTATATATCAGCCAATATCGCCATTGCCTCCCCCAGGACGAAACATCCGATCCCGATTTATTCCCACTTGTTTTCGGCTGCGGAAGAATATTTTGACAGTACCAATGTGGAAACCTATAAAGGATTAAACCTGGTGAAGCGTTTATTTCAAGAAAAATCCTATACGCTCGTTATGGATCGTGGGTACGATAGTAACGATATGTTCACATTTATGCATAAGCAAGACGCTTCCTTTATCGTTCGGCTCCAAGATAAGCGCTACCTAAAGTATCAGAATAAACGGATCAAGGTGCCCGAATTAGCGTTAAGAAGAAAAGGGAAAATCGCTTTTTCTTCGACCATTAAAGGCAAGAAATATGCGTTGAAAGTCTCTCATACCCCCGTAGAACTTCCCTGTTTACCGAAAGTTCCCTTAAATATGGTGGTCGTCTACGGCTACGGTCAAAAGCCCATGAAATTATTGACCAATCACCCCATTAAGAACAAAGAAGACGTCTTAGCGATCGTCAAAGCCTATATTACGCGTTGGCGGATTGAAGAAAATTTTCGGGTCCAAAAACAAGAATATCACTTAGAGAAAGTACGTACGCTCAACCTCAATAGCTTACGTTTGATCCATTGTTTCGTGAGTTATTTGATCGGGCATCATAGCCTATTATTAGAAAAAGAAACGTGCTATGTCAAACAAGTGCTCCATCGTGCCAAAGCCACGTTCTCGGACCAAAAGATCCGCTTGAAGCTGTACCGTTTCATTCGAGGGCTGGCCGAGATTCTCCGATTTGATTCGACGGGCATTCAAGCCTATAAAAGGGTGGAAAAACGACCCAGGGCTCATCAACTCGCGCTCGCTGTGTGAAGCGTTCATTGAATATTTTTAAAAAACGCACATTATTCTGTGCGTGCTATTTGTGTGTCTTATTTTCGTAAAAGTAGCACCTAAATCTCACTAAAAAGAAAAAACCAATAAAATAACGGAGTTCGCACGAACCTTTACGTAAAATGGGTAAATTCAAATAAATCAAAGTAAGTATGTGTCAAGTTTATTGAG
>NZ_AUIQ01000028.1 GCF_000423785.1 Tetragenococcus muriaticus DSM 15685
CATTAAACAAGCCGTGTCCTCTTCGCCACAGTGAAAACAGGCTTGTGGACGATAAGAAAGCTGACCATAAAAGACAAAACAAATGACGCCGTTAATGGCTTCTTTTTGGAAACAATCTTCTTCAAAAGTCAGATTTAAGTCTAGGATATCTAGGATTTCTTTCGTATAATGAGAGATGGACATCTTGAAACACTCCTTTGGATATTTGTTTGGTACCTTTATTCTACGGGTTTTCAAGGTGTCTGTTTTCTATTTTGCTCAGAAAATATAAAAAAACTCGTATGGGCTACAAGAAAATCATTCTTGTCTACCAACACTAGAAATTATAGAGCCAGAAAAGACGTCGCTTTTTACAGCGACGTCTTTTCTTAAATCCCCCAAGGATGTAATTGTTTACTATATTTTTTATACAATTTGTCATTAAACTTACCTTCGACTAGGTAACTATAAATCAATACGTTTGGAAAATAAATGCCTAAGTCAAGTAGTTTTTGATAATCCTCTGGGACTAATTCTTTGGCAATTGCTAAAGCTGTGGCTGAACTACGGCTTACACCCGCATCACAATGGACGACAAAATGACTGTCTTTATATTTTTCGATAAAATTACGAGTCTTTTGATAATCATCGTCATCAAAAATGTGGTAGTTACTATCTGGATATAATCGGTCAAACATTGCCCGAATCTTCCCACTTTTTTGTTCAATGTCATCCACAGGAAGTTCTAGTACGGCCTTATATTGATTTTTTACATTATCAGGCATAGGTGTTGCCATCTTACCTCGATCGTAGCCAGCATATGAAATTAAAACGGAATTAGATAGAGGTTTATAATCAAGAGCTTCTGGATGTGATAAAGCAATCGCCTTCATATTTTTATCAATTAAATGACCACGCAAATTATAGGTGGCTGTCATAAAAATTGCTCCTTTCCTAGTTGAAAAGTTCCCTATATTTCCATGGTATCTGTTTCTGATGTATTCTTCAAATTTATGAATTGAACGGCTCTTTTTGGAAATAAATGAGCCGGCGTGATAGGATAAACTAAAGAAGACAGGAGAGGATAAGCAATGAAAACATTGACGGCAGAGGAAATGTATGCGTATGAAAAAAATATAATGAATAACAAAGGTGTTCCTTCTAATGTATTGATGGAATGTGCGGCACGCGCAACAGTCAAACAAATGAAACAGACTATCTCCAAAAACGACGGCATAACCGTTGTTGCCGGTGGAGGAAATAATGGAGGCGATGGTTTGGCAGTTGGAAGGATTTTACATAACGAAGGATTTCAAGTAGAAATTTTAGTTATCGGGAACCCTGAACATTACTCTGAACAAAATCGTCTGCAGCAACAAATCGCTAAAAAATATGGAGTAGCTATTGAAACTCATTTAGAAAAAATTGATTTTACAAAAACGAAGGTTATTGTCGATGCATTATTTGGCATTGGTTTGAGTCGTCCAGTAAAGGGAGTACCTTTACAAGCTATTGAAAAAATTAATAGAGCAAAACAAGCGCGTGTTTATGCCATTGATGTTCCCTCAGGGGTTTCTTCCATTGAAGGGAAAATATTAGGAAGTTGTGTTATGGCGGATGAAACAATGACATTTGGCTTTTATAAACATGGTATGGAAAAAGAAGAATTAAAGAATGTTTTTGGAGATATTACAGTTGATGACATTGGTTTTTACTACTAAGGAGTGAGAAGAAATGGCGCAAGAATCGCTTTTTTCTAATCGAGAAAATACAACCCCTCTGGCTAGCAGAGTAAGACCAGAAACAATTGATGATTTTGTAGGACAAAAACAATTATTAGGGGAAGAAAAAATTTTACGCGAAATTATTGAACAAGATCAAATTTCTTCAATGATTTTTTGGGGGCCTCCCGGCGTTGGAAAAACAACGTTAGCTGAAATCATTGCACGTAAAACAAAAGCAAATTTTATTCGAGTGAGTGCAGTAAACAGTGGCATTAAAAAGATTAAAGAGTTGATGGAAGAAGCAGAAACCAAGCGTGATTATGGGGAGAAAACCATTATTTTTGTAGATGAAATTCACCGTTTTAATAAGGCACAGCAGGATGTTTTTTTACCTTATGTAGAAAAAGGAAGTATTATTTTAATTGGAACAACGACGGAAAACCCGTCTTTTGAAGTTAATTCTGCTTTACTTTCACGTTGTAAAGTATTTGTATTAAAAGAACTTACGGTAGAAGACATTACAGAGCTAATAAGAAAGGCGATTCGACACCCTCATGGTTTCGGAAATCTTCAACTTGTTATTGATGATGAAGCGATTGAAGCCATCGCGCGATTTGCTAATGGGGATGCGCGAAGTGCGTTAAATACATTAGAAATGGCTGTGCTAAACGGAGAAAAAACGGGCTCTAAAATTACCGTAACAATGGAAAATTTAGAACAAATTATTAATAAAAAGTCTTTACTTTACGACAAAACGGGAGAAGAGCACTATAATATTATTTCAGCATTGCACAAATCGATGCGTAATAGTGATGTGAACGCAGCGATTTATTGGCTAGCGCGTATGCTAGAAGATGGAGAAGACCCGCTTTATATTGCCAGACGACTTGTTCGCTTTGCTAGTGAAGATATTGGTTTAGCAGATACGAATGCATTAAATGTTACGATGAATGTCTTTCAATCTTGCCAATTTCTAGGTATGCCGGAATGTGACGTTCATTTGACAGAAGCAGTGATTTATTTAGCTTTAGCCCCTAAGTCTAATGCTGTATATAAAGCACGGTTGAATGTAGAAAATGATATTAAGCAGTCGATGAATGAGCCTGTTCCCTTACAGATTAGAAATGCACCCACTGATTTAATGAAAGACTTGGGTTATGGGAAGGACTATCAATATGTCCACCAACAAGAAGATAAGTTATCGACAATGAAAACAATACCTCCTTCATTAGAAGGGCATGAATACTACTTTCCAACGGAAGAAGGCAAAGAAGGCCGTTTTAAAAAACGACTTGAATATATTAAACAATGGCATGAAGAAAATGGGTAAAATTATTTTGGTAGGACCGTCTTCTTTTTTAAGCATAAACGAGTGGAGATCAAAAACAATTTTTTGGGATTTAATGAAGAAAATAGATATAATAAAGAAAAGACAAATAGAAACATTTTAAAAGGAGGAGCGTTATGGGGTTATTAGTCGATGGCAAATGGTATGATCAATGGTATGATACCAAAAGTTCCGGCGGGCGTTTCATTCGTAGTGATTCGCAGTTTCGGAACTGGATAACAAAAGATGGTCGTGCAGGTCCGACAGGAGAAGGTGGGTTTAAAGCAGAGTCAGGTCGCTATCACTTATATGTTTCTTTAGCCTGTCCTTGGGCAAGTCGAGCATTAATTATGCGGAAATTAAAGGGTTTGGAAGAAATGATTTCGCTATCTGTGGTTAACCCGTATATGGGAGAAAATGGCTGGACTTTTGCAGAAGATCAAGGAGTTATTAAAGACCCAATAATAGATGCAGATTACTTGTACCAAATTTATACGCACGTAGATCCTGATTATAGTGGTCGCGTGACTGTGCCTGTTTTATATGACAAAAAACAAGATAAAATTGTTAGTAACGAATCTTCAGAAATTATGCGGATGTTTAACTCTGCTTTTGATGGGGTTGGTGCTAAAGTCGGGGATTATTATCCTGAAGAGTTGCGTACAGAAATCGATGCCATCAATGAGAAAGTTTATAATAACGTAAATAACGGCGTGTATAAAGCGGGATTTGCGACAAAACAAGAGGTTTATGAACAAGAAGTTCAAAACTTATTTCGTGTTTTGGACGAATTAGAAGAAAGATTAGCTCGACAACCTTATATGGTTGGAGATCAATTAACTGAGGCAGATTGGCGGTTATTTACAACTTTGGTTCGTTTTGATAGTGTCTATTTTGGTCATTTTAAATGTAATATTCATGCTCTAACCGATTATAAAAACTTATGGCGCTACGCTAGAGAATTATATAATTATCCTGGTATTAAAGACACCGTTGATTTTTATCATATCAAAAATCATTATTATCGAAGTCATCCGACAATCAATCCGAATGGTATTGTGCCTGTAGGGCCTCAATTGGATTGGCGTATGCCAGAAGAAGATAAGTAAAATTGTATAGACTATAAAAAAACACATCAACTGTTTGTTTGGTGTGTTTTTATTCTTAAGTTTTTAGAAAGCGTTTGACATCCCCCCTAGTTCATACAGTATAATAAAAAGACTAATTAGAAACTAATTTTTACCAGAGAAAGAAGGTGTTATCGTGCAGGAGGAAAAGCTAAGCAACGTTCCTCGTTTGATTGATGAGGTAGAAAAAGTCATCTTTGGGAAACGTGAAACCATCCGGTTAACAATTGCTGCATTACTAGCTGGAGGCCACGTTCTTTTTGAAGATGTTCCAGGGGTAGGGAAGACGATGATGATCAAAACATTAGCTAAGGCAATAAGTGGAACGTTTTCGCGCGTCCAATTTACCCCAGATTTATTGCCGAGTGATATTACAGGTGTGACCATTTTTAATTCACAAACGAATCAGTTTGAATTTCGACAAGGCCCTATTTTTACTACGATCTTATTAGCCGATGAAATCAACCGTACGACGCCTCGTTCCCAGGCAGCTCTTTTAGAAGCTATGTCAGAAAGAGCTGTAACCATTGATAATCATACCCATTTGCTTTCTTCTCATTTTTTTGTTCTAGCGACTCAAAATCCGGTTGAATTTGAAGGGACTTACCCCTTACCAGAGGCTCAACTAGATCGTTTTTTATTTCGCTTATCCATAGGTTATCCTTCCTTTAATGATGAATTGAATTTAATGTTAACCCCACAAAAAGAGGAAGCCGAGATTAGACAAGTCATTACATCAGAAGAAGTTGAAGAACTAAAAACTTTAGTTACTCAGGTACATGTTGATGAACAAGTAGCTAGATATGGGCTAGAATTAATTACTGCTAGTCGCAAGCATTCTGAGATTGTTTTAGGTATTAGCCCTAGAGGAAGTACGGCCTTTATGCATGGTGCACGTGCTTATGCATTAACACAGGGGAGAACTTATGTTACTCCTGAAGACTTGCAAAATATTTTACCTGCGACATTTGGGCATCGGTTACGATTGAAAGGGGGTTACCATGATGAAAAACAACTTCAAAGAGTGATGGAGCAATTAATAGAAGAAGTTCCCATACCAGTGCGGCAGGTGAGAAAATGAAATACCTTCAGCAAACTTGGCGGACTTTAGCTTTTCTATGTATTTATGTCTTATTTGCGAGTTATACGTTCGCTTTTCCTTCTGAGACAGGATGGACATTACTTATTTTTGTTACGCTCGTGGCTTTAGTAGAGCTTTTTAGCTTCATAGGACGTCTGCAAAATCTTGAATTTAGTGCGCCGTATGATTTATCTGTTCATGTAGATACCCCCGTTTCGGTAGAAGTAATGATGAATAAACGTCCGAAAAGAATTCTCTGGATAACGGGTTGTAAAGTCTCTTCTCCTTATTTTTTGGAAGAGTTTACTTATGTATTTTATCATGGTCAGAAAAAGTCATTACAAATGACATGGCAGCCGTATACACGTGGAATTGTACAAAAACAGATGATGCATATCACGGCTTCAGATTTGTTTGGTTGGTTTAAAAAAGAAAGTACTCATACATTCACTGTAGATTGGCAGGTACTGCCAGCTATTCATCCTTTAGGAAAAGTCGCTGGACTTTTTTTCCAAAAGCAGTTGACGCTCAATCGGCAAAATTTCGGTGAGCCTTCTTTTAAAATAAACAAATTTCGCCCCTATCAATCAGGAGATCGGTTAAGTCAAATTGATTGGAAAATTTCAAGTAAGCAACAAGAATTAGTTCTACGTGAATATGAACAAGAACAACCATCAGAAAGTGTTTTTTTATTTTATGGTAGCGCTAGTCCTTATTTTGAAGCAACGTTAAGTTTATTTTATTCTTTGTGGAAAGAGCTGCAAGGTGAAGGGGCAGACTTCGTTCTTTTAGGAGAGCAAGGAATGAGTCAAACTTATTTAACAAAAGACGATTTTTCTTTTATTCAACCTTTAAATCAAGAAGTTGAACTTCCTGATTTTGGCCAAAAATAAGTGATACTTTTGGTTCCAGAAGCGAATCAGTTGCCCAAAACTTCTTCTGTAAGAGGTTGGATTCAAATATATGGCTATCAGCAGCTGTTGCAACAACTGAAGGAGTGAGGCGATGCGCAAAAGAGTTGGCGACAAAATAATTCCTATGGTTCTTACTTTGCTTACTTTTTTGTTGGCATTTTATCAACTTCTAAAGATCTACCATATGGAAAGTCAGTTTAATAGAAATATTTTGATTATCGCCCTATTTTGTTTAATCGCGGGATTCTTTACTAGATGGTTTGTGAAACTCCCTCTTTATTTGCTTGTATTATGTGGAGGCCTGTTTTTAAATTTTTCGCAAAACTTGTCTTTTTCGCTAACATGGGCGTCTGCTTTTGGACAGCAATTATTCAATTTAGGCGAATTATTTTTAGCTGGAAGAATAGGCTATCTTCCAGAAGAGATTGCCATTAGTTTGGTACTTTTAGTGATGAGTTTACTAGCAGAATTGCTTATTGAATATGAACGTATCGTGATAAGTTATCTAATTATTATTGGTTACATGTTATTTTTAATTATTTATAACGATATTGAATTACCTGTAGAAATTGTGCTGTTTGCTAGTCTTGGCCTAATGCATCGTTTTTTGCTTGTTCATGAGAAAAATAAGCGAAATTATTTCATTGTTGGTACTTTGTTGAGTGTATTTTTACTAATTACATGGGCAGTTCCTAATGATTCTATAGAAACTAGGATGTTAGCGCCTAGCGCCACGCTCAGGAACTATTTGAATGAACAGGGATTTTATCAATTTATCGAAGAAACAGGTGCAGGAAATCCTACGCGGAGCGGATTTAGTGAGGATGATGCTGTGTTAGGTGGTCCCCTTTTGGACGACAATCAAATTGTCTTTGAAGCCCAGCAACAATCTCCGCATTACTGGCGGATAGACAGTAAAACGTATTATTCAGGCTCCGGGTGGGAAGATCCGGCGTCAGGGAATACAAGGGTAGAGTCTTATAGTGGAGAAGAAATTGATTTAATAGATGAGGACTATCAGGCAGAGTTAGCTGAAGAAGAGGAAATTAACCTCACTCGCGAAGTCATGGATTCTTATATCCCTCTGCCCTATGGCAATAAACAAATAAACAGTGAAGATCCACCAGCTGAACTATATGTCAATGAAGAAACCCAGCGTGTTGACTTTCAAAATAACGATCCATTTCGTTCGTTTCAACTGAATTGGCAAGACTTCGAGTATACAACGGAAGAATTAGCGGATGTTTCTTTGACAATACCCAATACATCGGTTGATTATTTACAATTGCCTGAACAATTGCCTCAACGAGTTATAGAATTGGCAGAAGAGTTAACAGCTGAAGAAGAAACATTCGTTGGAAAAGTAACAGCCATTGAAGACTATTTGAAGCACTCGGAAAATTTCCGTTATTCTAAAATGGATGCAGGCTTTCCTACAGAAAATCAAGATTATGTGGATCATTTTTTGTTTGATTCTCAGGTAGGGTATTGTGATAATTTTTCTTCTGCGATGGTTGTGATGTTGCGCTCTGTGGGAATACCTGCTCGTTGGGCCAAGGGATTTTCTACTGGTGAAGAAGTAAGCGAAAATCATTATGTTGTTCGTAATAGCGATGCACATTCATGGGCCGAAGTGTATTTTGAGGGATATGGTTGGCTGCCATTTGAAGCGACACCTTCGTTTAATCAACCTTTACAACAAACGACTCCGTCTTCTGAAGAAGTATCCGAGAGTTCTTCAGAAGAAAGGACAACGACTCAAGAAACAACAGAAGAGACTGGGACAGAAGAAAGCAGTAGTACAGCAGAAGATAGTAGTACGACAACAACAAGTACCGTAACAGAACCAACAAATGAACGTCCTTTTTTTATTTCTCCAGTAGTAAGAAATATCTTCTATATGATTTTATTTGTTCTCACCTGCGGGCTTATTTATATATTATGGCGTTGGCATTTTTATTTGTATATTTTCTTTTGGGTTAAGATCAGTCGTGGGAACTTTTTAAATATTTATCCTATTTTATTAAAAAAAGCTGAAAAATTTGTTTTGCGGCCTCCCGAACAGCCATTAAGTCACTATGCACAAATTTTTGAAGAAAGCTACCCTGAATTTCAACAATCTTTTATACACCTGACTTCAATTTATGAGAAAGCTCTGTATGGTGGTGAACAAGAAGATAAGCAATCGCTAACTCAGTCTCTTCTTGATGTTGCTTGGCGTTTGTCTCAAATTAAAAAGAAAAGGAACCTATGATTGCTTCTAATGTTTTTGATTTATTTATATTTTATTAATATCTTACAGAAAAATATAAGCTTAAAGCGAAAAGTATTGCCTTGAAGTAGGCATTAAAGGATAAAATCTATAGTAGAAATTAATGACAAATGAGAAAGTCTATAAGAAGTTAAGCGGGTTTGTAATAGTAGAAGGTGATTAACTATTTTAAAAAGATTAGTAAAATTAGCAGTACTAGTATTAATAGTAGTTTGGACAAGGCCACTTTGGGAAGAACCTGTAGAAAATTTTACGACTCAAGTTTTTGGCGAAAACTTGAATCTTGCTTACGTAAGAGAACAAGCCAATTGGCTATATGATTCTTTTACAGGTAATGATACAGAGAATGAACAAAGTCAGACAAGGGCTTTAGAGTTAGACCAGCCAGAAAACCAAACTTTTTCCATTGGTAATGTGGAAATTGGCGATAGTAGAGAAGAAATTGAAAATAATTATGGAGCTCCTGCTCGTGAAACAACAAATGAATATGATATTGAATGGGCGAGCTATCACGAAAATTATCAAAATTTTTTACTAGTTGCTTATGATCAACAAGATACAGTGCAGGGGTTGTATACCAACCAAGATTTGATAGCGGCTCAAAATGGTATAGCTTTAGGTACAACGAAATCTCAAGTTCATGAAGAATTAGGAGAAGCAGAAAATGCGATTCATCATAGTGGCTTTAATATGCAAATAAATGATGATGGAGAGTATGACGTTTACCGTATTGATGGGAATTATGTGACTATTTTTTATGATGTGCATGAAAATGATGAAGTGACAGCCATGCAAATTGTACAAGAACCATTAGAAACAGAAAAAAATTCTCTTTACGCGGAAGCTAGTGAGTCTTTAAAAGAAGGATTTGAGTATCAATTGTTTGATGTTACAAATGCCGAGCGCGCCAAACGTGGGTTGAATGTACTCGACTGGAATGAAGAAGTAAGAGGAACGGCTAGGAAACATAGTACGGATATGGCGGTGAATCATTATTTTGATCATACCAATCAACAAGGGCAGTCGCCTTTTGATCGGATGCAAGAGGATGGCATTGCCTTTATGAGCGCAGGTGAAAACTTAGCTCAAGGACAGCCTAGCAGTATTTTTGCTCATCAAGGACTCATGAACTCTGAAGGTCATCGTAGAAATATTGTCAGTGACAGCTTTACTGAATTAGGGGTTGGCGTTGACTTCAATGAAGATAATCAACCTGTTTATACAGAGAATTTTTTAAGTAGATAAAATAAGTCAAAAACCTTCTTATGGAAAGCATGAGAAGGTATTTTTCTTTTATGTGCTGCAATTAAAAGAAATTAAATGAAATAAAGGAGATCAGTGATGGGTACTGAAACGATACAAACGAAACGGTTAACATTACGGAAACTGCGTGTGGAAGATAGCAACCAGATGTATGCAAACTGGGCTTCAGATTCTAAAGTAACGCGCTATTTATCATGGCCGCCACACGGCACAATTGAAACTGTAAAAACATTACTATGGGAAAAACAGCAATTTTATACAGATACTAATTATTTCGACTGGGAAATTGAAATAAAACAAACGCAGGAATTGATTGGGACAATTACGGTAGTAGATCATGATAAAAGTACTCAAACATTTGAACTTGGCTATGTGATTGGTAAAAATTGGTGGGGCAAGGGATACGTAACAGAAGCTGTGCAAGCTGTTGTTTCTTATCTTTTTCAAGAAACAACAGTGAACCGGATTGAAGCAAAGCATGATACAAGTAATGACAATTCAGGTAAAGTCTTAAGAAAAAACAGATTCAATTATGAAGGAACATTAAAAAAGCGCGGTACTAATAATCGTGGAGTAGTTGATATATCGATTTATTCTATGTTAAGAAAAGACTGGATTGGATATTAACTTTCTTTTTACAAATCAAATCCTAAACGAGACAAAAACAGTGAGATTGTGCTATGATTTTTTAGTCTTGTTTAGGATTTTTAGGATTATAAATGGTACAACTAAATAAAGGTAGGTGAAAAATTTTATTCTAAACTTTATACATAAGATATGGACTTAGCAATCATGTAATAAACGAGACAAATGTATTATAAGGGAAGAGAATTGATGGCAAAGGGTTATAATAAACTAGCAAAAGAAATCATTGAGCATGTAGGCGGTGAAAACAATGTTGAACAGCTCCAACATTGTGTTACGCGCCTACGATTTTATTTAAAAGATGAAAGCAAAGCAGATACAGAATATTTAAAAAATTTAGCAGGAATTGTCACTGTCATTGAGGCAAGTGGCCAATACCAGATAGTTATAGGTAATGAAGTCGGGAAAGTTTATGAAGCGATTTTAAATATTGCTAACGTTAATAATGAACCCACGGAGCCTTCAAATCATGGAGGAGATAATAAACGTAAGCCTCTTGATAAATTTATTGACCTGATTTCTGGAATTTTCCAACCATTCATCGTAGTATTAAGCGCAACTGGAATGATAAAAGGGATCGTGGCTTTATTAGGCGTTTTTGGATTAAATGAAACAAATAGTGGCTTTTACGCTGTATTAAATGCAGTAGGCGATGGTTTCTTTCAATTTTTACCTGTTGTTATTGCGTTGACAGCGGCAAAAAAATTCCGAATGAACATTTATTCAGCTTTAGCTATTGCATTTGCTTTAGTTTATCCTTCTTTAAGTGATATCACAGCAGGTGAGCCACTCTATACTTTATTTGCAGGGACACCATTTAGTGCGGATGTATTTACTACATTTCTTGGGATTCCAGTATTATTACCACCGGGTGGGTATTACTCAACCGTTATCCCTGTTATTTTAGCCATATGGTTTGGCGCAAAAGTTGAAAAAGGGTTTAAAAGAATTATACCTTCCGTTGTTAATTCTTTTTTGACGCCCTTTTTTACGGTGTTAGTCGCGGCTTCTCTTGCTATTTTAGTCATTGGCCCTATAGCTACTTGGGGCGCTGATTTCATTGGCTTTATATTTATGGGCATTTATGAATTGAGTCCAGTCATTTTTGGTGCCCTCGTTGGTGGGTTATGGCAATTGCTTGTAATGTTTGGATTACACTGGGGGCTAGCTCCTATTGGCATACTGCAAATTTCTGAACAAGGGTTCACTCCTATTTTATCTAATTCTGGTAGTGCAAGTTTTGGTGTACTTGGGGTCTTATTAGCCATTATAGTTAAAAATAGAACAAGAAGTGTAAGAAATATTGGAATTCCTGCTACAATTGCTTCGGTATTTGGTGTAACTGAACCAGGAATTTATGGACTTTTATTGCCAATGAAAAAACCATTTATTATTGCGTTGATTTCCAGTGCGATAGGGGGAGCATATACAGGATTTTTTGATGTCGTTGTTTACCGTATAGGGGGCTTCGGGATTTTTACCCTTACAAACTATATCACAGATGATGGCCAGTTAACGATGAATTTCTGGCATCGCTTAATTTCATTTGTTCTTGTTACAGTAATCGCCTTTACTATTCAAATGTTTATGAAAACTCCACAATTAGAAACAATGAATGGAGAAAAACAAACGATAAATCATGAAGAATCGGAAAAAGTCGAAAATAAAATATGATAGTTAGATCAAGAAGGTGAGAAAGGACTAGCTGGGTAATTGTTCATTCATTTTGATAACTAATGAAAAACAGCTGATAAGTGAGGTTTGTTGGTTTACTATCACTCACTCATTTTATTAATAAATATGTTCGTTATTTTATTTTTGCTTTTAAGAAAAGGGAAATGCTTTGAATTCAATAAAAGGTCGTATTTTTCAATTTGTTTTCGTTTTGTTAAAAATGTAATGAAATGTTATTTGCGCTTAACACACAAAGCCTTCACGTATGTTAAATTAAGAATCGTGGTTAGGCCACATAGTTAAAACATCTTGGAGGTATTCATTTATGAAACTCAAAAAACTATTACTGGGGACAGCGTTGACCGCAGGTACGGTTTTTGCAGTTGGAACAACTAGCGCCAATGCGGATGAAGTTTATACAATTCAATCCGACGACACATTAGCAAAAATTTCAAAACAATTTGTTGGAGATAAAAGTTTAATTGATTCGATCGTGGATGCAAATGGCATTCAAGATAAAAATGTAATTTATGAAGGCGAACAATTGACAATTCCAACGAATGGTAATGACGCTGAAGAGCAACAACCAGCTCAAGCAGAACAACAACCAGCTCCTGAAGCTGATAATTCTGGGGATTCTTCCGTAGAAGTGAACGATCATTTACAACAAATTGCGCAACGTGAATCAGGTGGAGACTTACAAGCTGTAAATCCATCTTCAGGTGCAGCAGGTAAATATCAATTCATGCAACCTACATGGGATTCTGTAGCGCCAGCGGAATATCAAGGCGTTTCTCCTACCCAAGCTCCTGAACATGTTCAAGACGCAGCAGCTCAAAGGTTATATGATGAAGTTGGCCCATCCCAATGGGTAACTGCATAAATCCCTAGTATGTTTTTTATTGATTAAATAGTATTGAAGTAACTACAGTTTTTAAAATAAAAAAACCTAGTTTATATAGACAAATCGAATGTTCTCTTCTAAAGTTGAAGAGCTCTCATTCGATTTGTCTTTTTTTATCCATTCACATATTTGATAAAGAGTTTTACTTATATTTTTTTAATTTATACAATTGTTTAGTGATATTGAGATTTAAATAAAGTACAATATTAGTAAGCCATTCGGTTGGTTTATTTAAGCTATGTAAGAAGAAAGGGTTAAAAATGGAGTCTTTAACGAATTTGTGGACGCTGTTCCAGTATTTTATTCTTGGTATTGTTCAGGGGATAACCGAACCAATCCCAGTATCCTCTAGCGGTCATTTAATTATTGCCAGAGAGCTATTTAATGTTGAAGCTAGAGGGCTTTCTTTTGAAATCTTTGTGAATTTTGCTTCTTTGTTAGCTGTGATATTGATTTATCGAAAGGATATTGTACGTTTAATTGCGCAAACATGGAGGTTTTTATTCAAAGGAGATAAAAACGCTAAAAGTGATTTTATGTTCGTTATTTATCTCGTTATAGCAACCATTCCTGTGGGAGTTGTCGGCGTATTGTTTGGCGATGTGCTAGGTGAGGCGTTAAGTGGGATAAGGGTCGTCGGAGTTACCTTGCTGATTACGGCACTTTTCCTTTGGATCATTCGTAACTTACAAGGACGTAAACAAGATGGTGACTTATCAACAAAGGATGCGATTATTGTGGGGCTTGCGCAAGCAGTGGCTACAACACCTGGAATAAGTAGGTCTGGGGCTACAATTGTTGCTTCTATGCTTGTCGGGATGAAAAAAGAAACTGCTTTGCGTTTTTCTTTCCTTCTTTATATTCCCGTAAGTCTCGGAACAGGGATTCTTGAAATACCTGAAATTGTTCGCGATCCGGCCATGGGTCAATTATGGGGGCCATATCTGTTAGCATTTATCACTGCATTTATTGCGAGTTATTTTGGTCTTAAGCTATTTATGGACATTATGCGTCGTGGAAAGCTAGAATATTTTGCTTATTACTGCGTAGCTGTCGGTCTTTTAGCACTGTTTTTCTTGTAGCATGATTTGGAAACCAAAAAAAGACTGGGATTTATTTCCCAGTCTTTTTTGAGAAGAATAAACTATACGATATGCTTAAGTCAGTAGAGCGAGGCAAATGAGTCGAATAGGGCGGAGCTGAGTGGTTTGTTTTTAGATGTTTAAAAAAGGAGTATGCAATTAAAAAAGTTTCATGGATTCAACAGTCATGGTAACTATTGAACAACAATAATAATGTGTAAATTAGGAGAGTAAATAACAGAAAAAGCTAGTATTATAAGACGTCCATTTGCTAGAATAGTAAAAAGCAGTTCTAGGGTTCACGCGGGGCCTATAGGATAGTCATCATTTTTTAAGAATAGGGAAGGGGACCAGTATGCTCTTTTTTTGGATAAGCTCGGTTGTAACGTTCATTGCTTGGGCTTTGGAAATCTATTTATCGGATGTCGCAAGTCATTTTTTTCTTTTGAGTACTTTTTTCTTTGTTTTTTATTTTATGGTTCCGATTTTAAAGAAACCTTATAAAATGATTGATGTGAGTTTGCTACCTCTCTTTCTTTTCTTTGTGTTTGATAATATCTTAGTATTCTGGCTAATTGTTGCAGCCCTTGCTTTATATGTAAGCGCCTATCTGGCGATCCATTCAGCCTATATTTACTTATCCTATCTTACTTTGCTGACTGTCTTGTTTCCTCTACTTGAACGAGAATGGCTGCTGGCATTGACTGCATTATTAAACTTTGTTCTTTTTTTCTTTGTTATTATCCATTGGAAACAAGCTGATATTAAAAAAGTAGCTTATAAAGATGACTATGAAACGCTGTATCGCTTGTATCGTTCTTCCAAACGACAAGTAGGAGATATGGAAAGAGTGACAAGACAAGAAGAAAGAAATCAAATGGCCAGAGAAATTCACGATTCAGTAGGACATCGCCTAACAGCTTTGACTATGCAATTAGAAGCAGCGAGATTACAGGCAAAAACTAGTGAAAGTCAAGAAACTTTTGCACAACTAAAGACACTGGCACAAGATAGTTTAGCAGATACGCGCAATGCCGTCCGAACGTTTAAGACAGAAGATACAGCGGGCTTACAAGCGGTGATTCAATTAATACGAAAGTTGGAGGCAGAAAGTCAGTTGCGGGTAGCTATTACCATGAAAACAGGTGTTTTAGGTATTATCTTAACGAACCAGCAATCTGTTACATTGTATCGTGCCATTCA
This sequence comes from Tetragenococcus muriaticus DSM 15685, assembly GCF_000423785.1. GTDB lineage: Bacteria > Bacillota > Bacilli > Lactobacillales > Enterococcaceae > Tetragenococcus > Tetragenococcus muriaticus. The sequence continues at coordinate 15,196 of NZ_AUIQ01000028.1, forward strand.
AGAATCATTGACAAATATGATGAGGCACAGTTCGAGTCGTCAAGCAATGGTAGAATTTCAAGTGATTGCTCAAAGAGAGTTACGCTTTTAGATTACTCATTCTGTAAAAGAACAGATAACGATTAAAGAAGGTTTCGGATTGACAAATATGCGGGAACGTTTAGCTGATATTAACGGTAAACTAACCATTAATCAAGTAAAAGATCAATTGCATTTAATTGGCCAATTTCCTTTGGAGGTGAAAAATAGTGATTAACATTTTACTCGTAGAAGATCAGATGCTTGTGCGTCAAGGGTTAAAATTAATGATCGAAACCGAGAAGGAATTTCAGGTATCTGGAGAGGCTAGCAACGGGCAAGAAGCTGTCACGCTATGCGAGAAGCAAACTTTTGATGTGGTGATTTTAGATATCCGTATGCCTGAAATGAGCGGATTAGAAGCAGGACGCAAGATTCGTCAACGTTGGCCTGATGTGATTATCTTAATGTTAACAACATTTAATGATGAAGAATATGCACTTGAGGCATTAAAGTATCAAGCAAATGGTTATCTTTTAAAAGATGGTGATTCGGAAGTTTTGATTCGGTCCATCAGGAGTGCACTAGAAGGCGGACTGGTTATTGAGGATCATGTGGCAGCCAAGGTCATGCCAACTTTGCTAAAAGACCAAACAGAAAAAGCAGAAGTGGACCAATCATTGACAAGCCGAGAATTAGATATTATTACTTGCATTGGTCAGGGAATGAATAATCAAGAAATTGCATCGAAATTATTTTTGTCTACAGGAACGGTCAAAAATCAAATTTCGATCATTTTAGACAAACTAGAGTTACGTGACCGTACGCAAATAGCAATTTATTCGTTGGAACATGGTATAAAAAGGTAATTTATGCCTTAGTACAAGATTAACTGAAAGTAGGTTGGAGAATATGGCAGAATCAAAATTTAATCGACAGTTTTTTATTCATTTAGCAATTCCACTCCTTATTGGAATTATTATTTGGTTTCTCCCTTGGAGACCAGAAGAAGTCCCTGTAGCAGGCTGGCAAATGTTGGCCATATTTGTTGCTACGATTGTTGCAATTATTTTAAAACCTCTACCCATGGGGGCTATTGCCTTAATTGGTCTTACGTTAACAATCATTATAGGGCCGTTAAGTACAGAAACGGCTTTAAATGCTTTTGCAGGGACAAGTGTCTGGCTAATCGTTTTAGCTTTTTTCCTATCTAAAGGGATTATAAAGACTGGACTAGGGTATCGAATAGCTTATCTCTTGATCGAAAAGTTTGGGAAAAAGACAATCGGTCTGGTATATGCAATAACAGGGGTGAACATCGTTGTAGGACCAGCTATTCCAAGTAGTACCGCACGGACTGGTGGAGTAATGCTACCTATTGTTCAAGGATTGGCTGAGATTTATGACTCAAGACCTCAGGATGGGACACGTAAAAAAATAGGAGCGTTTTTAATTACTTGTCTTTATCACATAGATACGATTGTGGCAACGATGTTTTTAACAGCAGGAGCTACCAAACCTTTAGCACAGGAGTTAGCTGCTGGATTTGGTATTGAGATTACTTGGATGAATTGGTTCTTAGGTGCTCTAGTCCCAGGATTACTTTCATTAATCCTTATTCCATTAGTTTTGTTGAAACTCTATCCGCCAGAAATAAAAGAAACACCGGGAGCGCCATCTTGGGCGAAAGAAAAGAGACAAGAGATTGGTCCGATGACATTGGATGAAAAGAATATGTCGTGGATTTTTGTTCTAGCAATTGTCTTATGGGTTTCCGGACAGTTTATCGATTTGAGTGCAGTCACTGTTGCTTTAATCGCTGTTTCTTTATTACTTTTATTAAAAATTTTAGAATGGAACGATATTACGCAGGAAAAGGGTGCATGGAACACCTTAATCTGGTTTGCTATTTTGGTTATGATGGCTGGCCAGTTAAACGAGCTAGGATTTATTCCTTGGTTTAGTGATGCGATTGCTTCTGTTGTAACGGGATGGAGTTGGATCGCTATATTTGCAGTGCTTTGTCTGGCTTTTTTCTATACTCATTATTTCTTTGCTAGTTTAACAGCACATGTTACAGCGATGTATCCAGCCTTTTTAGGTGTCGCGTTAGCCTCTGGAGCGCCACCTTTGTTTGCCGCTCTAATGCTTGCTTATATTACCAATATTTGTGGTGCTACCACTCATTATGCTAGTGGCCCTGCGGCTGTTTTATTCGGGGAAGGTTATGTAACGCAGAATGAATGGTGGAAATTATGCTTTATCATGGGCCTGATGTATCTATTTATTTGGCTAGTTATTGGTTCAGGCTGGATGAATCTCATCGGTTTTATGTAATACGGAAAAGTAGACAATATATATGGAAATTGTATTGATCAAGATAAAAAAGAAGAAAAGAGGGGAAATAATGAAAGTAACGATGATTACAGGAGATGGCATAGGTAAAGAAATTTCTCAAAGTGTGATGGATATTATCGATGCTTCAGGCGCAAACCTCACTTGGGATATTGTTCATGCGGGCGAAGCGGTTTATGAAGAAACAGGCTCTCTTATTCCAGTTAAGGTTTTTACAAGTTTAGAACAAAATAAAGTCGCGCTAAAAGCACCTATGACGACACCAATTGGCAAGGGATTTCACAGTGTGAATGTCGCCTTGCGAAAAAAATATGATTTATATGCAAACATCCGTCCGATTCAATCGATCGGAACGATGGAAACCTTATTTAAACAATTAGATTTAGTCTTATTTAGAGAAAATACAGAGGACTTATATGCAGGTATGGAAGAAAAAGTTACGGATGATGAGATGCGTAGCATAAAAATTATTACTAGAGACGCTTCAGAAAGGATTATTCGTCGGGCTTTTGAATATGCTCAAGAGAATCATCGGTCAAGTGTAACAGTTGTGACCAAAGCGAATATTATGAAATTATCCGATGGGTTATTTTTAGATATTGCCCGAGAAATCGCTAATGAGTTTCCAACGATCGAATTCAAAGAAATCCTAGTAGACAATATGGCTATGCAATTAGTGATTGATCCTTATCAGTTTGATGTTGTAGTCACTGAAAACCTATACGGTGATATTTTATCTGACGAGATGGCAGGGCTCATTGGTGGGTTAGGTCTTGTCCCAGGCGCCAATGTTGGAGATGATATGGCGATATTTGAGGCTGTTCATGGCTCTGCGCCGGATATCGCCGGCAAAAATTTAGCGAATCCGACAGCGATTATTTTAGGGGGCTGTATGATGTTGGATTATTTAGGAAAAACCAAAGAAAGCCATAATATCCGCTACGCTTTAGATATTGTATTAAGTCAACCGGAAAATTTCACGCATGATTTGAAAGGAACAGCGTCTACAAGTCAATTTACTCAAGCAGTTATTAAACAAGTGCAACAATTGAATTAAATAGGTTATAAAATGATACAAGATGACAAAAGTCATAGTGACAAATGACCAGAGACAGTATGAAAGCTGTCTCTGTTTTTTTATAATAAAAACAGCAAGGTTGAGTTATCTAAAGCATAAGACATGAGGATTTGCTTTAGATTATAGATAGTCATCAAAGGAGTGTGTGAAAATGATAGAAGTGCAAAGTTTAAAGAAGTCTTTTAAGAAAAAAGTGGCTGTAGAAAATATGAACTTCTATTTGGAAGATGGGGAATCTGTAGGGTTACTTGGGCCTAATGGAGCGGGAAAGTCGACGGCTATTTCCATGATATCGACTTTAATGCCGCCTACCCAAGGATCTATTACATATAATGGAAAAGATGCATTGACAAAACCAGATGAGCTGCGTAAAGATTTGGGTGTTGTTCCGCAAGAAATTGCTTTATACGAAGAATTATCTGCTTATGAAAATATGAAGTTTTTTGGCAAAGTTTATGGGCTATCAGGGAAGTTATTAGAAGATCGGATTCAAGAAATCTTGAAGTTGATAGGCCTTACTGAAAGACAAAAAGAAGCCGTGGAAACTTATTCAGGAGGGATGAAGCGACGAATTAATCTGGCAGTTGCTTTAATGCACAAACCTAAAACGTTGGTTATGGATGAGCCTACTGTAGGGATTGATCCCCAATCTAGAAACTATATCTTAGATATGGTACGGAATTTGAATCGTGAAGAAGGCTTAACGGTTTTATACACTAGTCATTATATGGAAGAAGTCGAAAAATTGTGTGACCGTGTATACATAATGGATGAAGGGCGCGTGATCGCTTCTGGCACAAAAGAGGAATTAAAAAGTATTTTGTCAAACGAAGAAACGGTTACTATTCAAGTAGAAGAAGCTAAAGAGGCGTTTGCGGATTTACTCTCTTCTCAGCAGAGTATTACTCAGGTGATGAAAAATGACCAGGGGTATAGCTTGATTACTTCTAGAGGAGAACAACTGCTTGAAGAAATATTTGATTATGCCAAGCAGACACAAGTTAAAATTTTAAGTATTCATGTTCAAACACCTACACTAGAAGATGTCTTCTTGCATTTAACTGGACGAAAGTTAAGGGACTAGGAGGCTAAAAAGTATGTTTAATTTAATCAAAAAAGATTTTTTGACACTCTCAAAAAGTAAAAGTGATCTCATTGAACTTTTGCTTATGCCTCTATTTCTAACGGCGATTTTAGGTTTTGCTTTGGGTGATATGATCATGAGTAATGTCAGTATAGACGCCTTTGATGTAGGAATTGTTAATAACCAGAATTTTGCAGGCGATCTGAATCGTTTGGAAGAAGAGCTTTTAGAAGACGGGTTACCGGAAGAAACTACGGATGAGATTATATCCAATGCTGAAGATGTCGATCCTTCGAATATGTTAATTGACTTATTGGAAGGGGAGAATTTTGAAGATCTTATGATTATTCATGAATTTGATGAAGCTCGTACAGCTCAAGCAGCTATGGATGAGGGGGAATTATCGGGTTTGATTACGATCCCAGAGAGGTTTAGCTATGATATCTGGCAGTCACTCTATTTTGATGAAGAGCCCAATACTGCATTAGAAGTCGTTGGGCAAGGAGAAGGTCTTGTTTCTTCTACGATTCTTCAAAGTGTCGTGCATAGTTTTGCTGATCAATATAATTTAGAAACATCGATTGCACTTGCAACAGATGGCCAAGCAGAGTTAGAAGAAGAGGATGACCGTGACTATGGAGGAGTTACGCAGCTTTCTGTAGAAGAACCTGTAAATGCTTTTCAGTATTATACGGTGGGCATGGCGATGATGTTTGCTCTTTCGACAGCTTCAGCTTTAGCTAGTAGAGCTTTTAAAGAAAAAGAACAGCATGTCTTCGGCCGAATTATGTTGTCTGGAACAACCCCAATGACTTATTTAAGTAGTAAAATGATTTCTGGGACATTTATTACATTTGTTCAACTAACGATTTTATTTATTGTATCTACATTAGTCTTTGATATATTTGATGGAAAAAATGCTGCTTTTTGGATGAATATGATTTATACAACAGGATTATTTTCTTTGGCTGTTGGAGGAATTACCAGCTTATTGACAGCTATTTCTTTATATGCAAATGATAATACGACAGTTGGCTTCTTTTCTTCATTTGTTTCTGTATTGGCCTTTTTAGGCGGAAGTTTCACCCCAGTCGATCAGTTTTCTGAGACTCTACAACAACTTGGCAACTGGTTGCCTAACGGAGCGGCGATGACTTCTTATTTACAGATCTTTCAAGGATTTAGTTTTCAAGATGTTTTCCCCTTAATGATCAGGGTAGCGGGCGCTGCGATGATTTGTCTTGTTGTTGCCATTATGATTTTTCCTAAAAGGAGGCTGGATTAAATGATGAATGTTTTTACTCTCCAATGGAAAAGGTTAATGAAAAAACCGTTCTTAGTGCTCATGTTTACAGGGTTAACCATTCTATTTGTTTTTTTTATGGGTGGTATGCAGATAGATGATTCATCTGTAGATGTTCAAGTATATAGTAATGAACTAACCAATGAAGAAGTAGAAGAATGGGTAGATCGTTTCAATGAAGATGAGGCAATGAATTTTGAAGTGACAGATTATCAAACGGCGGAAGAAAATATTCGTATGAACGATGTCCCTTTTGCCTTGGAAGTAACAGAAGATAACTATCAATTTTTAGTCGGTCATGAAAATGAACATCTACAAGCTGTTGACCAACACGTCTATCAGGTATTTAGTGAACATGAACGTTTAGAAGAAGTAAGAGAGGAGTTTCCTGATAGAGAAATTGACGTAACAGAATTTCTATCTATAGAAGAATCTGAAGGCAGTGGTGCAGCAAGAGCGAATACTGAATTTCAATTAACTGTGCTTATTGGAATGACATTGTACTTTTCAGTTTTTACCATTTTATTTTTACAGACCAATCTTTTAGAAGAAAAGCGAAATGGTACATGGGATCGATTGATTATGTCGCCGCTAAAAAAGACCCAGATCTATTTGGGAAATCTTTTTCATTATTTTCTAGTGGGAATATTGCAAATTGGGCTTTCTTTTTTTATCTTAACGAATCTTTTGGACATTGATATAGGAACGAATTATCTTCCAATGATAGTTGTGGTATTTTCATTTATTTTTGCAATCACAGCGTTGGGGATTTTGCTAGTCAGTTTGATTCGCACACCTCAAGCTTTACAAGTGACGATACCAATCGTAGCGACGGCCATGGCGATGTTGGGAGGAGCTTTCTGGCCTATTGATATCGTACAAAATCGTTTTGTATTGTTTTTAGGTGAATTAATGCCCATTAAACATAGCTTGGAAAGTATGATGAATATCATTATAAACGAATATACGTTAATTGATATTATCCAACCATTAGGTATCTTATTATTGATGGGGACTCTATTTATGGGGATTGGTATGAACTTGATGGAACGGTCGACAAAAGCATAGGGAAAAATGTAAGTCTAGTTGGCTGAAGATGTTTGTCATTCTAAAAATTAAATAGCGGGCGTTCAGAAAATCTCAACATTTCTTTTCTCTGAAAGTAAAGAGATTAACGATTTAATATAATAGGGATTGTATTAGATAAAAGCTTGTTAAACCATTTTGATTATCTTTTTAACAAGCTTTTTTATTTTAGACTGACATATAAACTATTGACAAAATGTAATAAACAAGGTAATATAATGAATGAATATAAAACAAATTCATTCATTGTGAAGGGGAGTTATCAGATGCAGATGGATAAGAAACAAGTTCTTTTTGATGCTGCTCGTCGTCTTTTCCTCGAACAAGGGTTTAAAAAAACGAATATTGCGGCCATAACACAACAGGCGGATGTAGCAGTAGGAACCTTTTATAAGTATTATTCTTCTAAAGAAGAAATTTTCTATGAAGTTTATCAAGCTGAAAATGAAACAGCCAAACGTAAGATTGTTGACCAAATAGATGAAAGACAGTCGCCCAAAGAAACAATCAAGCAGTTTATTACAACGATCATTCAAATGAGCAAACAAAATCCAATTTTAGCAGAATGGTATAAAAATACAGCAGTAAGTCAGTTAATCATGAAGCATGACAAAGATAATTGGCAGAACAGTTTGGTCTACAACTTCCTGATTAAAAATATCCAACGTTGGCAAGAGACGGGGGAATTTCGTCAAGATATCGATGAAGAAACCACTTTAGCTTTGTTTAACGCTCTAGTTGTCATTGATAATCACAAAGAAGAAATTCGCACAGACAATTATCCTTATGTGTTAGAAGTTTTGGCTGACATGATTGTAGATGGACTCAGTGCACGCAAATAAACGTCACTAAATTCAGTGGCGCATTATTTTACAAAAACGTGAATGAATTTTCATTATGTTCATTCTAGTGGTTTAATTCGTAACATTTTATGGAGGAATATAAAAAGGAAGGGGAAAAATAGAATGGGACTACAAATTTTAGGTTGGTCTATGTTAATCATTGGTTTAATTTTGATTGTTTGGGGATTTATTGAATTTCCAGAAAATGAATGGCTCAAGGGGGATTTTTTGAGCTTAGCATTAAGCGGTGTTGTGTTAATCACTGGGGCCTTAGCTATTCTTAAAATATCACCATGGCTCATTATCGTAGCGATTATTATTGCAACAGTGCTTCTTGCGATATATATTTGGAATTTTCATATGGGAATAGCTAATACACTAATTAGTTATGTAGTTGTTTTGGCTGTTGTAAGCTGGCTGATTAGTTTAGTCTTAAAATAAATGACTAACACCAATAAGAATAGATAGAAACTCACTAAAATAAATAGGATTAGTGAGTTTCTATATTTCAATACTTCCTATTGGCTACATAGTGATTTAGTTGAATAAAAAATAGTTTAAAAAATTCTGATTTTATCAGGTTAGCAAATGCTGGGAGATGGAATGATTCCGTTGATGGCAATATTCACCGAGGTTTTCTATGTTTGAACATTTCATTTTGTTTTCATTTTGTTATAAATGTAATGAAATGTTATTTCTGTTTAACACACAAAATCTTTGTATATGTTAAATTAAAAATCGTGGTTAAACCACATAGTTAAAAAATCTCGGAGGTACTTAATACATGAAACTTAAAAAATTGATACTAGGAACAGCATTAACGGCAGGCACAGTTTTTGCCATCGGCACAACTAGTGCAAATGCAGATGAAATTTATACCATCCAATCCAATGATACATTAGGGAAGATTTCAAAACAATTTGTTGGCGATAAAAGTTTAATTAACTCAATTGTTGATGCAAATAGCATTCAAGATAAAAATGTGATCTACGCAGGCGAACAATTGACAATTCCAACGAATGGAAATGACGCTAAAGAACAACAAGCTCCTGTACAACAAGAAGCGCCAGTACAAGAGCAACAAGCACCAGTTCAAGAACAACCAGCTGCTGAACAACAGCCAGTAGAAACACCGGCACCATCAGCAAGTGCTGACGGATCAGCAATTGTAGCTGAAGCTCAAAAACATATGGGAACTCCTTATGCGTGGGGTGGAAGAACGCCTGATGGTTTTGATTGTTCAGGTTTTACTCAATATGTTTATAAACAAGTAACTGGTAGAGACATTGGTGGTTATACTGTACCGCAAGAAAATGCTGGAACTCAAATTTCTGTTAATGAAGCTCAAGCAGGAGATTTGTTGTTCTGGGGTTCTAAGGGAGGTACTTATCACGTAGCGATCTCTACAGGAGGCAGTTCATTTATTCATGCACCAAAACCAGGTGACACAGTGAAAAATGGTGACACTCAATACTTTACTCCTGATTTTGCAG
>NZ_AUIQ01000029.1 GCF_000423785.1 Tetragenococcus muriaticus DSM 15685
GCCTTACTGTAAAAAGCCTTGCATCTATTTTAACAAATAGATCGAATAAATGTTGGTAAATTAACAAATTAGCTATAATCAGGAGGCATTATATAACAAAGAATTTAGCACATCTCGGACTAAGTTGTCTTTTAACCTCTGTTTACCTTATTGCTACTGATAGGTACCAACACCGTTTTGCAGAATGGGCTATTGAGTTAAGGGGTGAAAATCTTTCAAGCCTTTTTGCCCTTTTCTTCTTTCTAATAGGCTCTTCCTTATTATGGTTCGATTTTGACTTACGTTTTTTTGACTCACATATAAATAAAAAACTAGTAACAATTGAAGCTTATCTAGGAATAGCAATGTACATATTGGTATTTGTTATTTGGTTAAATGTCTCTTATTATTTTTCTTATATTGCAAGTGTTTTGTTTCTTCCAGCAACTTTTTTGATTTTGAAATGGTTAGTTCCGTTGATTAAGGATTTAGGAAAAGCATATTCGAAGTTAAAAGATTTTGAGAAAGCTTCAATAATCATCCCAATTATTACTGTTTTTTTATCAGCACTATTAAAATGGTAAAAGATTAAACTAAGGTGTTATGGAAGTATTTTCAGAGATTATTGAATTTATATCATAGTTTTATAATGAGATAAAGACAATAAACTTTTTATACTTATACTTAGTATATTTTGAATAAACCAAAAAGAACAGTTATAATTTAGATATATCTTTTTATTCGGGTACAGTTACAGTTGAAGAAGAAAGTAAGTTCCTGTTGGAGAAGTTAGGTAAAGAATTATAATAAGAAATGAAAAATTGAAAAAATTTTATAAATTATTTTGGCGTTATGCTAAATGTTATACATATATCGTTATGTATTGTTCTAAATTTTAGACCTATCTGCTACAATAAATGGTAATATTTTATTACAAGGGAGGAGGAAATGAATTGTCACGAAATTACTCAGCTGGTTTAGTATCTAGACGTTTTTGGTTCCCAGAATTTAAGCTTTATATTCAGCTGAGGCTCGAAGGGAATACTGATTTAGAAATTAAAGCTAAAAATCAACAGGAAAATATTTTTCTTGCTCCAAGTAGTAACCGGCAAAAGGAAATCTTTCAAGGTGTTAAAAGAAGAGTTAACGCACTTGACCAACCAGGTATCGAGCTTTTCAATAAGCTAGACACTGATAATCAAAAGATTCTTAATCTGATTTCAGTTCTGATGCTAGACGATCTTTTTATTGATTTTATGAAAGAAGTTTATGCTGAAAAAATTAGAAATAGAGATAAATATTTATTACCAATTGATTATCGATCTTTCTTTACTGAAAAACAAAAAGTTTCTGAAAAAATGGGGCAATGGAGAGAATACACGTTGAAAAGATTGATGTCGATTTATCATACTTATCTAATTGAGGCAGGTTTGATTGTAGACAATAATAATTTCGATGAAATAACTCCTAAATTATTAGATAGGCGGCTTGTTCAATGGCTGATTGATCACAATCGAAAAGATATCATCATTGGTTTAGGGGGAGATTTATCGTGATAATGCCATTAAAAGAGCATATAGAAAAACTGAGCCAAACGATGGAGGAAGAAGACTTTTTATCAAATCATGGTTTAGGAAATGAAGTTGGTTATTACATATTCGATTATGATCCTAAGGATGAATTACGAATTCGTGATTATGTTAAAAATTTAAACGGTAGCTATGTTGGTGAAAAAACAAATTATGAAGTGAAAGTGTTTAATCTATATCAATTAATGTTAGAGTATTTGGATAAACGAGGGTTTACCGAAAAAGCGATTAAGATGGAAGAAAAGCGTGGTATGCAGAAGTTAATTGAAAGTATTGGTCGATTGTTAAAAATGGATCAAGCAGAAGAAAGTAACTTTTTCTTCGAATATGTTAATAATCATACACCCGAAAAAGCCGTAGTGCTTCTAACAGGTATTGGAGAAATGTATCCTTTAGTGCGTGCGCATTCTATTTTAAATAAAATGCATCAAGTGTTTGATCGTGTTCCAGTGGTTATGATGTATCCTGGTGAGTATGATAAATTAAGTTTAACAATACTTAATACAAATAAAGATGATAATTATTATCGTGCGTTTAGAATTTAAAGAAAGCAGATGATGTAATGTTAATTAAAGATATTTTTGAAAAACCAATTGATAGAAACATCGAAGGCGTTATTAAAGTTGGACAAACTAAAGAGGAAAACGTTCAGCAAGAGCTAGAAGAATACGTAGTAACAAAAGAGCTACAAAAACACTTTAAAATGATCTTTGAAGCTTATAAACAAAGTATTAACCAACCAACTGATAAGATGGGGATCTGGATTCAAGGCTTTTTTGGTTCTGGTAAATCACATTTTCTTAAAATTATTTCTTATTTATTGGCGAATCAAGAAGTTAATGGTGAAAAAGCAATTGATTACTTTAAAGAAGATCAAAAAATAAAAGATCCCTCTACATTAGATACTATTGAAAAATGTACACAAGTAAATAGTGATGTCATTTTGTTTAATATTGATTCAAAAAGTGATGCGGGAGGAAAAAAAGATAAAAGTGGCATTGTTAATGTCTTTTTGAAAGTATTTAATGAAAAATTAGGTTTGAGTACAATTCCTTATTTGGCTGATTTTGAACGTTACTTAATTCGAGAAAAAAAATATGATGACTTTAAAATAGCTTTTAAAGAGATCACTAAAATGGAATGGAAGGAGGAACGACATGAGTTTGATTGGATTCAAGATGACATTAAAGAGGCAATCCTAAAAATTGATCTGATGAGTGATGCAGCAGCAGATAACTTTTTAGAAAAAGCGTCTGGTACATATTCTATTAGTATTGAATCCTTTGCTAAGTTAGTGAAAGAACACATCGATAGACAAAATGGTGATTACCATATTGCCTTTTTAGTTGATGAAGTAGGGCAATATATTGGCGGTAATCGTGATCTTACTTTGCAATTGCAAACAGTAGTTGAAGATTTAGGCAGATATTGTGAAGGTAAAGCTTGGGTAATTGTTACTAGCCAAGAAGCGATTGATCATGTGTCTCATTTTGAAGGTTATTCGAACCATGATTTTTCAAAAATCAAAGATCGTTTTGCCACAACCGTTAGTCTATCTTCTGCTAATGCTGATGAGGTGATTAAAGAACGCATTTTAAAGAAAAAGAAGTTTGCGAGCGATTCTTTAGAAGTTGAGTACGAATCGATTGAAACAGAGCTGACGAATAAATTATTATTTGTTGATAGTCCGGAGTTAAAGCTTTTTGAAAGTGGAAATGATTATGCAGAAGTTTACCCATTTGTCCCTTATCAATTTAACTTATTAGGTCAAATTTTGACTGAAATTCGGCAACATAGTTATGAAGGGTCTAATTTATCTTCGGGCGAACGTTCATTGCTTGCGATGTTCAAAGAAGCCGCAGAACGGAACAAGGAAAATGATACCACGTCTATTGTATCGTTAGATCAGTTTTATGCGTCCATGGAAAAATGGCTGGATACTGAAATTAGTCGGGTGATTGTACAAGCGACCAATAATAGTAACGTTATTACTCCAATGGATACCGATGAGTTTAATGTCGATGTTTTACGTGTGCTTTTTATGATTAAATACGTAGATAATGCTATTAAACCTAACGTTGAGAATATTACAAGTTTAATGATTCGTAACGTCGATGAAGATCGTGTTGCTACAAAAAAACGGGTGGAAAGTGCTCTAGAAATTCTGATTGAACAAAACTTTGTACGTAAGAATCTAGATAGTTATATTTTTCAAACGAATGAAGAACAGGAAATTACTCAAGAAATTAAACATCAAGAAGTTAGTAATACTGATTTAGTCGTAGAATTGTCTAAACGAATATTCGACGGTGTATTGGATTCAAATAGTTTTGCCTATGATAAAAAAGGAATGTCTGGTGGTACGAAGTTTAAGAATCGCTATATCTTTACCTACGCACCTGTTCTGGATCAGCGTCCCCATAAACAGGTAACTAACGCTGATATGACGGTACAAATTATTTCTCCGTATTCTGATTTATCTGGTCAAGATGCGGAGCTTGCAATAAAGAGTTCACGTAACTTATTACTTATTGAGTTACCCAATGATAGTGAATTTAAAACGGATCTATCAACTTACATTCAGATGAATCGTTACCTAACTACAAATTATAGTAGTGTAGTAAAAAATTTCGAAAGAATTCGTTCAGAAAAATCAGCTGAATCACAGGAGTTAAGTAGTGATCTAGACGAACAATTAAGTGTTTTATTGAAGAATGCTAAATTTTTCTATAATGGTGAAGAAATTAAAATAAGCGGAGCTGATTTCAAGCAAAAATTACAAAACGCATTGCAGAAAATGGCAGACGAAGTTTATCATAAGTTAGGGCAAATTGATTCTCCTAAAGATGATGGAGACATTCTAGCAGCTCTCCGTGATACAGATCAGCAAGAGATGATTGAAGATACTTCAAATCAATTAGCTATAGATGAAATTTTTCGTTTTGTGACTGAGCAGAAGCAAAACCATTTGACAATTACTATGAAAACAATACGGGATCGTTTCGAAACGAAGCAGCCTTATGGATTTAACGAATTAGATGTTGAATGGTGTATTGCAATATTATTTATTACTGGCGAGATCGATTTATTGTATAATAATGTAAACCTCTCACGTATGGATAGTCCTGATAAAAATCGAACAATTATCCAAAAGCGTCGCGAAAGTGAGAAGATCAAGGTCGAACCTAGTATAGTGATTTCAAATAAATTGAAAAAAACAGTTGATCAGGTTGCTCGAGAACTGTTCCATCACACAGCGATTGTGGATGATAATAATAATGAAAAAACTATGCAAGATTTCAACAAAAGAGTTGTGCAACAGTTGCAAGAGTTAAAAGAAGATTTTAAGGATTCTAACTATACGTATCCAAGTGCTCATGAGTATGAAACGTATAAAAGATATTTAGAAGCTATAAATAATACGAAAGATATCGAAGAGTTCTTTAATACCGTGAAAAAATACCGAGAGGAATTATTTGATTGGGCAGAAATTTATGAGCAAGTACAGAATTTCCATAAACCTGGGAGTAAACAAAAAGAGTTTTGGGAAAAAGCTCAAGATAACGTTTATCTTATCGAAAGTAGTCAAAGTGAAATCTTAAATGATGATGTCCGCAATATTATTGCGGAGATAAAAACTATTCTAAAAAAAGCAAATCCTTATTCTGATATGAGTCGCTTAAATGAATTAAATGAACAATTTAGGAATAGTTATTCAGAATTGTTAGAAGAACAAGCAGAAGTTATACTTGTTAAGTGGGAAGACGAAAGGCAAGCTGTATTATCTTTATTAGCAAATAAACCTTTCGAAGAGCAATTTGTACCAAAAGTAAATGAAGCTTTTCAACAATTAAAAGAAAAAATTGAAACAGCCGATAAAGTGGATACATTAGTTATTCTGGATAATCAAGTAAAACAACAATTTGAAAAATTTAGATCCTTATTTGATAACGAAGCGAATCGTAGACGACAGGAAGAAGCATTACGGAAACGACAAAAAAAGAATGAGGTTGCCGAAGATTATGAAGAAATTAAAAATTCTTCACAAACACATGATTCAATACAAGCTATTACACCAATACACAAGACAGTTTCATTACGTTCATTAAATGTTCACTCTAGATCAATAGACAGTATAGACGATGTGGATGCGTTAACGAGGGAATTAAATCAAAAGCTTAAAGAACAATTAGATGAAAATATTATTTTAGATTTTAATTTTTAATAAAAGAGCAGACAGAAGATTGTCTGCTCTTTTATAAGAGAATTGAGAGGTAGGGAAATTTGTGGACAGAAAAGCGATTAAAAGTTTTGCAGTTAATGCTCGTAGAAAACTAATCAACGAAGTTACGAGGAAAGCGAGTCTGCTAGGGATAAATAACGAACATATCAAAAATGTTTCTCAAATTGATAAAAACTTACAAGAAGTAGCAGGAACGCGTATCCAAGGAAAAGAGATTACGCAAAGAAAACAACTTGTTAATGAATTATATCGACGTGAAACAAATTCAACTTATCAAGAGGCCTTCCAAAGTTTAATTGATGAAGTTGCTTATACTTGGTTTAACAGATTGATTGCCATTCGTTTTATGGAAGTTAATGATTATTTACCAGATGTGTATCGTGTACTATCTAGTGAGTCAGTCGCAAAAAAAGAACCTGATATAATTACGGATATTTATGAAACAGATCTTTATGAAGAAATGACTGTAAACGAGAAAGAACAAGTGCGACAATGGAAAAATGACGGATCATCTGAAGCGATGGATCAGCTCTACCAGTTGGTATTCATAAAAATCTGTAACCAATTGAATGACTATTTACCAGAATTATTTGAGCCAATTGAAGATTACACTGAACTATTATTTACGGCTTCTTATATTAAAGAGGATGGTGTGATTCGCGAATTATTGACCATACCGGAAAAGGACTTTGATGTATCTCAAGGGGGACAAATTGAAATTATTGGTTGGCTATATCAGTATTATAATAGTGAGCCACATAATGAAGTTGTTAATATTTATAAGAGTACTGTTAAAAAGAAAGATATTCCAGCAGCAACCCAGCTATTTACTACGGATTGGGTTGTGCGATACATGGTTGATAATTCATTAGGAAAATACTGGTTAGATCATTATCCTGATAGTGAGGTACGTTCAGAATTGACTTATTTAATATCGGATAAATTCAATGACAAAAAAACAAGTATTAAAAGTGACTTACAGCCTAAAGAATTAAAAATTATGGATAATGCAATGGGTTCAGGACATATTTTAGTTTATGCCTTTGATGTTCTAATTACTATATACTCTTCCGTAGGTTATTCGCAACGAGATGCTGCTCGTTTAATTATTGAGAATAACTTATATGGGTTAGAAATTGATAAACGCGCCTATCAAATTGCATATTTTGCTATTATGATGAAAGGTAGGCAATACGACCGTTCATTTTTAAGAAAAAAAGTTCAGCCTAACATTAGAAAATTCATTGATTTACCTGAAATTACTGATGAATATAGAGATAGAATCATAACATTAAATAATGGTCAAAATGATAAATTTGAGGAATATAAGCGAAATGTATTCGAACATTTTATTAATGCGAAGGAGTTAGGTTCTATTATTAAGCTAACAAACCAAAACAATAATCAGATTACCAAGGAATACCTGCAAGAGATTCGTGAATATCTTTCGATATTTAATGATTATAATACAATGGATGAACTTTATGGGCTTAAGAATGTACAAGAAAGTTTATTAGAAATATTAGATATTGCTGAAATGATGATTGATAAGTATACAGCGGTGGTAACTAATCCCCCTTATTTGAATAAGATGGATAAATTTTTGAAAGCATATGTAATGGATCGTTATAGAGATGTAAAAAAAGATTTATTTTCTGTGTTCATTCAAATGAATAGCCAAATGCTGGTTAAAGACGGTTATGCTTCCTTCATGTCCCCATATGTTTGGATGTTTATTTCTAGCTATGAAAAATTACGCTCTTTTTTGATTGAAGAACGGACAATTTCTAGTTTAATTCAAATGGAATATTCAGCTTTTGAAGAAGCGACAGTCCCAATTTGTACGTTCACTATCAAAAATTCGCAGGACTATATTGGGAACTATATTAGACTTTCAGATTTTACTGGAGGAATGGAAGTACAACGCTTAAAGACCTTAGAAGCTATAAATAATTTTGAAAACTGTGACTATCATTATAATGTAGATCAGTCAAATTTTAAAAAAATTCCAGGAATGACAATTGCTTATTGGGCTAATGATAACATAACAAATGTATTTACTAGTCAAATTAAAAATAACTATCATGTTTTAGCAGGAATTTCTACTGGTAATAATGAAAAATATTTGAAATACTGGCATGAAATAAATTTTTCAAAATTTAGAATTGATTTTTTTCCCATTTCTAAAGGAGGAAATTTTAGGCGGTGGTATGGGAATAATGAGTTTGTTGTTAATTACACTAAGAAAACTATAGAAGAAATGGAGAAATTGCCAGGATTTCGGCATGATGGAAAAAACTTCTATTTTAAAGAGATGCTTTCTTGGTCGAAAATAACTTCTGGAAAAATTAGTGTTAGAAAATACCATGGAGCAATTTTTGATAGTTCAGCACCTGCAATTTTTCCAGCGAGTAATTACCTATTGGGTTTTTTAAATTCAAAAGTTGCTTCACAAATTATGGGACTAGTTAATCCTACATTAAATTCACCACCTGGGTATGTGTCGGTATTACCTGACCCATATTTTTCTAAAGAAGCAGTTGAGGAACTTGTTGAAGCCTGTGTTAATCTCTCTATATCCGACTGGAACGCTTTTGAAAGTTCTTGGAATTTTTCGACTCATCCCTTCCTATTATTCAAGAAAAAAGGTACATTAAAGGAAGCTTTCAACTCGTGGACCAAAGTGGCGGAAAGGCGTTTCCAAAAACTAAAAAATACTGAGGAAAAATTAAATCTAGTTTTTATTAAGTTATACAATTTAACTGAAGATATTACTCCGGAAATTGAAGATAGGGAAGTAACTGTAAATAAAGGAAGTCTATTGAGAGAGATAATAAGCTTTATATCATATGCTGTGGGATGTATGTTCGGTCGTTATTCTCTCGATGAAGAAGGACTAATTTATGCTGGTGGTACTTGGAATGCTGATCGTTACCACAAATTTAAACCTAATACAGACAATGTATTGTTAATTACAGACAACGAATATTTCCGAGACAGTTCAATGGACATCGTTAATCGTTTCATCGACTTTGTGGAAACAACTTTTGGCAGAGATACTTTAGAAGAAAACTTACAGTTTATTGCAGATACTTTAGGCGGTAAAGGTACAAGTCGTGAAATTCTTCGTCGGTATTTTGTCAAAGATTTTTATAAGGATCATTTAAAAACCTACCAAAAACGACCGATTTATTGGCAATTAGACTCGGGTAAACAAGATGGGTTTAAAGCATTGATTTATTTACATCGGTACACACCAGATCAGTTGGGGAAAGTTCGAACGGACTATCTGCATGAACTACAGAAAGCTTACAACAATCGTATTGAATTAAGAACACAACAGATACAAGCAAGTGAAAATCAAAAAGAAATTAATTCGATGCAAAAAGAAATTGCCAAAGTTCAAAAACAATTAAAAGAAATTCGGGAATATGATGAAAAATTAAGTCACTTAGCTTTGCAGCGGATTGAATTAGATTTGGATGATGGCGTAGTTGTTAATTACGATAAATTACAACGAGCCCCGGATGATGGCAAAAAATATTCAATTTTAGCCAAAGGTGTCAAGGAACCTAAAAAGTAGTATTTAAGGAAGTCAGAGTGACCTGGCTTCTTTTTTACATAGCATCCTTATTATAGTAAAATTATACTTATCATGATAAGTATAAACATAAGTATAAAGAAAAAGATGATACAGGTGAAATCATGTCAAACATCAACTTAGAACAAATCGAAGATAAATTAAATCAGCATTTTTCTGATTATGGACCGCGAAAGATTGTTTTTTGGTTTGATGAAAATCAAGACTTTATCGAGGATATCGACCATTTAAACATTGAAAATGCTAAGGTTTATCATTTAGATGAAAGAGCACAGTTTAAAGCAAAACGAGAATTAGAATATATTAACCCAGTATCAAATTATTTGGTTTATGCCCCCTTTGCACGTTGGGAAGATACAGACGAAAATAATCATCTATTGAGTATCTTAAAATATTCAGAAGAATTCAATGCGGATAGGTTAGCGATTTTAATGAGCGAATTA
Organism: Tetragenococcus muriaticus DSM 15685; assembly: GCF_000423785.1. Taxonomy (GTDB): domain Bacteria; phylum Bacillota; class Bacilli; order Lactobacillales; family Enterococcaceae; genus Tetragenococcus; species Tetragenococcus muriaticus. The sequence goes on from NZ_AUIQ01000029.1 coordinate 9,856, forward strand.
AATATTCCACAACGTTTTTATAAAGTAGTGGAACAATACAAAACTTTTTTTAATTCTAAAAATCGTGTAGAACGTTTTTCTTATTTTTCAACGCCTTTTTCTGATTCCGTGGAAATTGAACAAACTATTATGGCAGTATTGTTAAAATCTTCAAGCAGACGTTTAAACGATTTGCTCCGCGTTGTTCTTCAACGTTATGCAGATGACGATAAAAATCCTCTAGCAGAATTAGCTAAGTATCAATTGGATGTAAAATTTTGGCAGCTTATAGAGCAACAATTTGGTTATAAAGATATTCAACCTACATTAGAAAAACTGGCAAATTGCTTGTTTTTGAACTATTTTTATGAGCAAGTTGATCGAGAAATGCCTGAAAAACTTAAGTTTTATCAGGTCATTTATTTACGCAATAATATTGTGATATTTATAGATCAATTTATGAATGATACACGCTATATGGCAGCTTTTGATCGTTTGTCAGAAAAAGTTTACCATTCAATCGATGGTGAAAAACTAATTGATTCAGTAAAAATAGATGATTTGATGGAAGTAGATGTGTTTTCCTCTATTCATCAACGGATATTACATTTTTATGCAGAATGTCTTGCAGCAGGAGATACAACAACTAAAGTTGCGGGTAAAACGATTGTAGAAAGTATTGATAAGAGGGAAAAACTGCACTTTGGGCACGATTACAAATATGATTATCAGTTATTAAAACATGCATTTTACTTAGTGAATGAAGAAGCATTGAAGGTATTCGGTACAACTAAAGAACTACTACAGCGATATGAACAAGAATTATACTGGGTTGATACTCATTATCGTAAAGTAGTTTGGAATAGCGATCGAGTGCAAGAAAAACAAGCTTATGATAATGTACTAAGTTTAGTGGAAATGAATTATACTCGATTTTTAGATCAAGTTGGTAAAATTTGGAACGAATCTTTAACTATGGGTAACTATCCTTCCATTCGTAATTTTTATGATCAATCAGTTGTGAATAAGTCTGTCAGAACGGTGGTAATCATTTCAGATGCTTTTCGTTTTGAATTAGCTAAAAATTTACAGCGTCAACTAGATAAAGAAAAAAAATTTAACAGCGAAATAAAAAGCTGTCTTTCTGTATTACCTTCTGTGACAGAATTTGGCAAAGCTGCTTTATTACCTCATAAGGAGCTAACTTATGAAGATGGAGCTCAGGTTTTAGCAGATGGTCAGAAAACAAATGGGCTAGTTAACCGTAATGAGGTTCTGCAAAATAAGAATGCGCAAAGCTTAGCAGTGAATTTTGAAGATATAGTTGCTATGAATAGAAAAGAATTGAGAAATCTTATGAGTGGTAAAGGTGTCATTTATATTTATCATGATCAGGTGGATAAAAATGGAGATCATGCTAATGAAAAAGCAGTATTTGATGCCTGTGAAAAAGCTATCAAGGAGATTTTTAAATTTATCCAACGTATGCATAACGCTGGTAGTGTTTACAGATTTGTTGTTACTGCTGATCATGGTTTTATTTATCGGCGCAGTAAAATAGCTGAAGCTGATAAAATTGAAAATCCTTCTGCGAATAAAGAAGATCGAGTAGAGCGTCGCTTTATTCTCAGTAAAAATGACTATACTGAAATGGGTACGAAAAGCTATTCTCTTGGAAAAATATTAAATAATGATGATCCAAGAAACATTTGTGTACCTATCACTTCGAGTATTTTCAAAAAAGCAGGTGGGGGGCAAAATTATATTCATGGTGGAGCTTCCATCCAAGAAATGCTTATCCCAGTGTTAGAAATTACTGCCGCAAAAGGAAGCAGTGCTAAAGAACCTATCTCCGTGGAACTAACGACGAACAATTATCATATTATCGGTTTATCTACGTCGCTTGAGTTTTATCAAAAACAAGCTGTAGATGAGAATTATGCGAGTGTATCATATCGCTTATACTTTGAGGATGAACAAGGAGAACGAATTTCTAATGAAGTGAATTATGTGGCTAATTCAAAAGATACAAACGCTAATAGACGCTTTAGTAAGTTTGACTTTGAGTTTGTAAATCGAAAATATACAGTAGAAGAAACCTATTATTTAATTATGGAAAATCAAGATGCGGGTTTTTCAAAACGGATTAAATTTATCATTGATAATCCGTTTGATTAGTATCAACGCATATGGTTAAAAGGAGTTAAAAAGTAAACAATAATGTAAATTTAAGGAGGAGTCTATGTACTTTTACGAGGAGAAAACAAAACAGGGGTATCGTTTATTTCAATCATTACAATCAACAAGAAAAATTGTTAATCGCTTAGTAAATGAGCCTTTTCTTATTAAAGTTGTAAAATCAGAAATTACAGATGAAGAAGATGGTACGTATAGTGCTGAATTGCACTTTTATCAACTTGATTTTGCTGAGTCTAAACAATCTGAAAATATTTTTTGCATTTTATCAGAACTTACTTTTTCTGATTTAAATAAATATAAAGAGCTCGTTCGATTAATTTCAACAAAAAGCATGAATAAATTTAAAACCAAAATAAGTACGTCTATACAACAAAATGAACGAATGTTAAAAGTGTTAGATGAGCTTTATTATTAGCTTTAAAGGGAATAATTTAGTAAAGGATGGGTATTTACAATGAAAAAGTTTACTAAAGGGTTAATGTTGGGCATACTATCTTTAGCAGTTTTAGCTGGGTGTAGCTCAAATGTTTCAGAAGATGATTTGAAGACTAATGATTGGACGATTGAACCAGAAGAGGAAGATGTACCTAATATGATTGCTTCTTTTTCTGATCACGTAATGACAATAAACGTTGATGTAGATAGTATGGAATCAACTGCAACTGATGAGTGGGAACAAATGGGCGAAGATTTTGCTAAAGAGCTAGCTAGTGAAATGGACTTTAAATTAGAATATACGTTAGACGGAGATCAGATTACACTACAAGATACAGAAAATGAGGACGAAAGTAACACATTTGAAGTCTCTGAGGAAGATGATAATATTACATTTACGCCTAGTGAAGATGAATCAGATGATGATATAGAAACTATAGTATTGGAACCTAGGGAAAGTGAAGAAGACTGAGAATTTACTATGATAAAACCATCTTGTATATAGGTTAAAAAATGATAATTTAAATTTATAAATAAGAACAAATAAATATCAACGAAGGTGAAGAAGTTGAACAATTATAGAAAAATTATAACGTTATTATATGATGAATGCTTTCCTCATAAAAAAATTCTCTAGATTTGCAGATTTAGATAAAGACGCGGAGATAAATATAGACTTCAAACTTCATAGTGAATATTTGTATACACTTGTGTGTAGGAAGGGCAATATATTGGATTATATAAAGAAGGATAATTACTATATTACGGATACACAACAATTAGCTCAAGAGCATGATCGTCAAATAATTGAAGAAAGTTTTGCCGATTCTGAAACTGGCCGTACTGTTTCTGAAGAAGAGATGCGACAAGAATTTGGAAAATACGGTTGGGGCAAGTAAATGAATGAGTTTCCATTCTTTGGAAATTATAGAGCCGAAATTTTAAAACGCGAGAAAGCTTGTTAGTAAATACAACCTTTCTCGCGTTTTTTTATTGAAACCAGGTGATTGAAGATAACGCAGTATCAACGTCTATATTAGGTTTCTGTAACTCAGTATATAAAGAAACTCCTTTTTGCGATAATTTTTTATTAAGGGCTAACTGCCTAAATTTAGCTTTTATTTCTTTTAAAATAGTAAATTCATTTTCTCCATTATCAAGTTGTTTAATGGCAGTATTTAAAATTTCCTGTTCATAGTTTTCTTCTAAACGAATAGCTTCCAATTTGTTTCGTAAGGATTGTGATGATTTCATAGAATACCTTCTTTCTTGAAAAATAAACCCGTTGCTAATTATACTAGATCAAACTTTTCTAACGAGAAATTGCCCATTTTTTTCCTAATAGACGAGTCGCGAATAGTACAAAAATAATGGTTAACAGCTTATCTAAGTAATCTGTTGCAACCTGGACTAAAAATACTGCAAGTGATTGACTCATTCCCGCACCGTAAAGTAGCTGCACGATAATACTGGACCCAGCAGAAGTAATTCCGTTAAAAAGGATGACTGTGATAATTGTTGAAAGGATGGTTCCAGGTAAGGAAATGGCTAAAGCGAACCACCAACTGTTTTTTAATTGGTTTCCTTGCATTCGTTTGTATAAAACGCCTGCAACGGCACCAGTGATTAATTGAACGGGCATGAAAAATAAGGAGAAGATATCAGTGGTTACGCCCATAAGGACGCCAGTTGTACCTCCGACTATTATTCCAGAAACAGGACCTAAAAGACTGGCAGCAAGAATGGTTCCAACAGCATCTAAATAAATAGGCACTCTTAACATTAATATAAAATTACTACAAACGATATTTAAAACGATACAGATCGCCATCAGTACGATGGAACGAGTATTAATTTTTCTCATGATCTTACCTCCAATAATTGAGGTAGAACTTGAGACAGCTGTGATCCTTCTGCTTTACATACGCGTGACAAAAATAAATGCCAAAAAGCTGTTTGATCTACATCCGTTAAAATATAACTATTATTCGGTAGTTGCCAAAAGTTATGATCATCCACAATCGATTGCCCACGACTTATACCAGTTGTTGCGATTTCTACATGACTATTAAAGCCTTTGGCAAGTGTGGGAGCAAGTGCATAAGCAATAGTCAAAGGATCGTTAATCACACAACCGAGAACTGTTTCATGTTCCCAGTGATAATCAAAATAAAATTGGGTAATTTGTTGAATAAATTGATAAATTTGTTCATCGGTGTGTTTCATATACTCGAGAATTGTTGGTGTTAAGACGATTTTGCGCGTTACGTCCAATCCAACCATTTCAATTGAAACAGGTAAATTTTGACTAAAAACAAATTTTGCGGCATCGGGATCGCACCAAAAATTATACTCAGCAACTGGTGAACAATTGCCATGAGAACGGTAACTACCTCCCATTATAATAAAACGTGAGATTTCTGCAAAACAATTTGGGTCTTCTTTTAAAGCTAATGCGATGTTTGTGAGAGGACCTAAAGCTAATACAGTGGTATTAGGATTTTGTTTCAATGTATTTTTTATAAATGAAATAGCATTTGCCTTTGGTTGAACAGAAGTGACAAAGGGAATTCGACTATTACCTAAGCCATCTTCGCCATGAGTATCTTGAGCACTTTCAAAAGGTACTTTTAGTGGTTCTTCAGCGCCTATATATACTGGAATGTCCAAACGATCAACTAGACGCAAAACTTTTAACGCATTTTGCGCGCCAATAGTTGCTGGTGCATTACCACTAACAATAGTGATGCCGACAACGTTAAATTCTTCTGATTGTAAAGCTAGAAGTAGTGCTAAACTATCGTCTATTCCAGGATCACAATCAATGATGATATTTTTCTTTGTATTCATTTTCCTACCTCCTTGTGAAGTTCTTGGTTTTTTATTCTGGGAAGTTTCCGAACCAGTCCAGGTGTGTCCACCTGATTTTATGAATACTTGTTTAGTATACAACAAAAAGAAAATCATGTAAGTATAGTTTTTACGTGAAGTATATGCTTATTCAATAAAGTCACTTTTAGATAGAATATTCACCTTGTCTAGCTATATAGCATTTGAAACTTTATTTCAAATAAACGCTTATTAATATATTCACTTGTAACAACATTTCTTTTATGTTATCTTTTTGTTAAGAAAGCGCTTTATAAATAAGAAAAAGGGGTGAAAATCATGTTTAAAATAAGAAAGAAAACTTTGTTTTTAGCCACTGTATTTTTATTTTTATCCATATTTGGTATGGAGAAAATTGCGTCAACTGATGAAAATGAGGAATTTCAATTTGGCATTGAGGTTTTACTTGATGAGCAAAAAAATTTGTTGGAAGATAAAAGAGTAGGTTTAGTAACAAATCCTACAGGAGTCAATCAAAACTTAGAAAGTGATGTAGACCTTCTTTTTAGCGATCCTGACATTGATTTGACGGCTTTATATGGTCCCGAACACGGCGTGCGAGGAAATGAAGAAGCTGGTGAATATATAGAATTTTATACTGATCCAGAAACAGAATTGCCTGTATATAGTTTATATGGTGAAACACAAAAACCTAGCGATGAAATGTTAGAAGATGTTGATACGTTAGTATTCGATATTCAGGATGCCGGTGTAACTTATTATACTTATGTCTGGACGATGTATAACGTCATCGAGGCAGCAGCCGAAAATGATAAAGAAGTTGTGATTTTAGATCGTCCTAATCCCCTTGGAGGAGATCGAGTAGAAGGCCCCGTTTAAGTGGAAGATGATTACGCTTCTTTTGTAGGCTTGATGGATTTAGCGATGATTCATGGGATGACCTTTGGTGAAATCGCAGAATACTTTAATGAAGAGTTCGATCTAGAAGCAGATCTTTCAGTCGTACAGATGAAAAATTACGATCGTAGTAAAAAATACTCTGAATTAGAATTACCGTTTGTTATGCCATCACCGAATATGCCCACCACAGAAAGTGTTGACGTTTATCCTGTTACTGGCTATTTTGAAACTTTTGAAAATATTTCTGAAGGCAGGGGTACCGCAAAGCCATTCCAATTGATTGGTGCTGAATTTATAGATAGTACGCAGTATGCAAAAGACTTGAATGAATTAAACTTACCAGGAGTTAAATTCAGACCAGCAGCATTTACGCCAGCTCCTGGACAAAAAGTGGAAGAAGAACTTGCAGAAGGGGTCGAAGTATATGTTACCAATACAGATAATTATGATCCAGTTTATACTGGACTGTCTATGATCAAAGTCATAAATGATAACTATTCTGATAATATTGAATGGCGTGATGATGAATGGCTAGCTCAACTAACAGGAAAGTCTTATATTGAAGAAGATTTAAAAAATGGAGAAGAAGTAGAGAACATTGTAGAGAAATGGCAGCCTGAACTAGAAGAATTTAAAGAAACAAGGGAAAATTATCTTTTATATGAATCGTCCAATTTGGATGAAGAACAGAGAGAATCTCCTTTGTCAAATTCAAATACGATAGTGTGGACCATTATTGGTGGAACAATATTGGCTGGACTAGGAGTTTTGTGCTATATAAAGCAAAGAAAGGAATAGTCGCAAAACGATTTTAAATTTGCGTTTTAATTCACAATCGTATATAATAATCAAAGATGGGAGTAACTGATTGTAAGACTTAACCTAATTTTGTGTGGTTACACTTATATGAAATATCACTCATTAAACTTTTAGCTCACGTTACATATTTATCATAAAATTTTGGAAGGGGAGAATATGGACATACAAGTCAGTGCTTTAGGTGCTATAATTGGATTGCTTATTTCTATTGTTTTAATTTTTATGAAAGCGCCACCAGTGTATGGACTTTTTGTAGGAGCGCTAGCAGGAGGAATGATTGGAGGAGCATCATTAGAAGAAACAATTGAATTAATGATTAGTGGAGCACAAGATATGATAACAGCTATACTAAGAATTTTAGCTGCTGGTATTTTAGCAGGAGTTCTAATCAAAACTGGTGGTGCAGAATCCATTGCTCGAACAATTATTCATAAAATTGGTGAAACAAGAGCACTCTTTGCCTTAGCCTTGGCAACGTTGATTTTGACTGCAGTTGGTGTGTTTGTGGATATTGCTGTTGTTACGGTTGCGCCTATTGCATTAGTTATTGCTAAAAATGCCAATATCAGCAAAACGGCTATTTTGTTGGCTATGGTTGGTGGCGGAAAAGCGGGAAATATTATGTCGCCCAACCCTAATACAATAGCTTTATCCGATGCTTTTGCCACTCCTTTGACATCTGTTATGCTTGCTGGCGTGTTACCAGGTATAGTCGCTTTATTTTTTACTTATTTTTTAGCGAAACATTTAAGTTTAACGAAAAAAGATGCTAAAGTGGCGCTAACAGACATCGAACATAAAGAAAGTCCTGAGACAAAATTACCAAGTTTTAAAGCAGCTCTTTCTGCACCGCTTGTCGCTGTCGTTTTACTTTCCCTCAGACCGACATTTGGTATTGAAATTGATCCTATGGTTGCTCTACCGTTGGGAGGAATAGCTGGGTCAATTCTTATGGGGCAATTTCAAGGAATCATCGACCAAGCCACATTTGGATTAAGTAAAATGTCCAATGTTGCTGTTTTATTAATTGGTACCGGTCTAATTGCTGGCGTGATAACGAATTCGACTTTAGGCGATGTGCTGATTCGTTTTATTTCTGATTTGGGCTTACCTGTTTATCTTTTAGCGCCATTAGCAGGGACTATGATGTCGGCTGCCACAGCTTCCACAACTTCAGGTGCTATCGTAGCTGGACAGGTATTTAATACTACGCTGCTGGAATCTGGTATCTCAGGTATCGCTGGAGCTGCTATGATTCATGCAGGAGCAACAGTATTGGATCATATGCCTCATGGTAGTTTTTATCATGCTACAGGAGGAAGTGTTCAAATGAGTTTTAAAGCTCGGTTAAAGGTTGTGCCTTATGAAACTTTAGTTGGTCTAGTGATTACCGCTGTTTCAGTCATTATGTTTGGCGTCGTGAGTTAATTTTTTAGAGTAAGAAAGAGGGAAGTTATGAAAATTGTGATTGCACCAGATTCATTTAAAGAAAGTATGACATCTCTTGAAGCAGCAACAGCTATTGAAGAGGGATTTAAAATGGTAATGCCAGCGGAAGAATACGTAAAGATTCCAATGGCCGATGGAGGAGAAGGCACTGTGCAATCGATTATTGACGCAACAGGCGGCAGTTTTAAAGCAGTGACTGTCAAGGGTCCTCTAGGAGAATCATTGGAAGCACAATATGGCCTATCAGGAGATCAAAAATTAGCGGTTATTGAAATGGCTGCTTCTTCCGGATTAGATAAGGTAGCTGTTGATAAACGTAACCCTTTGAAAACATCGACTTATGGCTTTGGTAAATTAATACGATCAGCCTTGGATGAAGGTGTCGAAGAGATTCTTTTAGGTATTGGTGGAAGTGCGACTAACGACGGGGGCGCGGGAATGATTATGAGTCTAGGAGGAAAACTGTTAGATAAAAATAACAACCCCATTACACCAACTGGAGAGGGGATAAAAAAATTAGCATCGATTGATATCTCACAAATGCATCCACGTATTCAAGAAGTTTCTTTCAAAGTCGCTTGTGATGTTGATAATCCGCTAACAGGTCCAAATGGCGCCTCCTATATTTATGGGCCTCAAAAAGGTGGAACGCCCGAAATTCTTGAACAATTAGATCAAAATTTAAAACATTTTGCGTCTATTGTACAAAAACAATTGGGAAGAAATATTGATTCGCCATCAGGAGCTGGAGCAGCAGGTGGATTAGGTGCTGGTTTGTTGGGATTTTTGAATGCTGATCTTCAAAGAGGAGGAGAATTATTAGTTGAAATATTAAAACTAGAAGATTCGGTAAAAGACACCGATCTTTTGATAACTGGTGAAGGGGGCATTAACCATCAAACCCGTTTTGGAAAAACACCTGTAGCCGTCTCCCGAGTTGGAAAAAAACATGGTATTCCCACCATCGCTTTGACGGGTTCTTTAAATAAGGGGTACGAAACGATTTATGAAGAGGGAGTGATGGCTGTCTTTAGTATCATTCCACGGCTGACTTCTTTGGAAGCAGCTTTAGAAAATGGAGAAGAAAATTTAAGATCTTTGTCGACTAACATAGCCACGATTATAAAAGCGAGCTTTTAATAAAGTATAATTAAACGCACCTTATAGTAATTGATTTGGCAATCGAAAATTTGTTTTTTTACGATAAAGTTGTAAACTATACTTTCCATTTTTTCTCAATTTGAGTCTTAAAAAGCCAAGAAGACTTGTATTCATTAACAATCTTTCTTGGATTTTAATTTTTTTGTAAACTTATTCATTATAATATGATAGTTTATGTATGTAAGTTTTTTTCATTTCGAGGGACAATTTGAATAATCAGAAAGGTGCGTAAAATGAAAAAAGAAAAACAAATTGAAATTTTATCAAATTTGATTGCTATCGATTCAGTCAATGATAAAGAGGCAGAGGTAGCTGACTATATTGCTTCTTTATTTGCACCTTATAAAGACCGAGAGGATATCGAGATCCAGCAAATTCCTTATACTCCGGGTAGAATTAATCTGGTAGTTACTATTGGTAAAGGATCTAAAATTTTGGGCTTTTCCGGACATGAAGATGTGGTAGATGCAGGGGATCTAAGCGCATGGGATAGTGATCCTTATAAAGCCGAAATCAGAGATGGTAAATTATATGGACGTGGAGCGACTGACATGAAAGGTGGATTGGCCGCCTTAGTGATTATGATGCTTGAGTTTCTTGAGGCAGATAACATCCCCGGTAAGATAAGATTGCTCGCAACAGTGGGCGAAGAAACAGGTGAATACGGAGCGGCTCAATTGACAAGAGAAGGATATGCTGACGGACTGGCTGGATTAATCATCGCCGAACCTTGCGATGAAATGCAAGAAATCGGCATCTCAGCTAAGGGTGTGATTGATTATACTGTGACAGCTTCAGGCAAAGGCGCACATAGTTCGAAACCTGATGAAGGAGTTAATGCCATTGATCATTTAATTGATTTTGCCAACGAAGTACGGTCCCTTATGGCAAAATTTGATAAAGTGGATCCAGTTTTAGGAAAACTGACACATGTTCAGAGCGTTTTTCATGGCGGTGAACAAATTAATAGTGTTCCTTCAAAAGCAAAAATGAAAGGCAACATACGTACTATTCCAGCTTATCCCAATCAGGTAGTGTTTGATGCACTAGATCGATTAATTGATCAATTAAATCAGAAATCTGGATATGACTTAAACATTCAATACATCTTTCCAGAAGAAGCTGTTTCAGGTGATTCTGATTCAAGTCTAGTTCGATTAATTAAAAGTGTACATGCACAAATATATTCAGCCCCAGTTAAAGTAGGCGGGAAATCGGGAGCTAGTGACGCTTCTGAATTTTTACATGCTGAAGGGGATTTTAGTATCGTGCAAATGGGCCCCGGAAACCATACTGAGCATCAGAGTAATGAGAACATAGCGCTAGAAGATTTTTATCAAGCTATTGAATTTTATAAGAAATTGGCAGAGGCGTTTTTTATATAAAAAGGAACAGAAACTCGTGAAAACTTTTTTCACGAGCTTTTTGTGGAAATTATTATAATTTATACACTTTATAACGAAACGCTTTCTTATTGGAATGACTTTAATAAATTTGTTCGGTACCAACGAAACGCATATTCCCCCCAGTCTTTTTTGGTAAGATTTTTTGTTTCAGCTGGATATATAAGATCGAAGTTTTCACACTCTAAAATAATATCAGTTACGTATCCTTTATTTGACGGGACTAACAATGAAAAGAAGGGGGCACGAAATGTTTTAATTTTATTAATAAATGCGTCGTCAAGGAACGCTGTTTTGTATTTTTCTTTCGTTCGAATATCTTCGAAATAGATTTTATTTTCCAACTCAATAGGACGAAACAAACTTACTACAAAGGAAGTTGGCCAAGTAGCAATTATGGACTTCTCTTTTTCATAAGGAAACCAGTCCAACATTTGTTGAAATATTTTTTTACCTGTACTTTCTGTCAACAAATAATAATCGCGAGTTAGTTCACAGTAGTCTTGATAAGACTGACGAAACGCAAAAACTTGCCGTACTTCTTCTATTTCATTTCGTGGAAAGTAATATTTTTTAACGAAACCAGGTGCTTTTTCAGCCCAGTTACCATTGTCTACATATTCAATCAGTACTTTCATTACAGCTAAAAACATCACGTATCTGTCCATATCAGGATAACTTTCCAGTTTGTCCTTGAGTTGACGACTTATATCATCGTCAAAGGGATTTCCTTGTTTTTCTTCAAATAACTTTCTCTTTTCTTTTTCTGTTTTCTTCATTTCACTCTTCCTTTCCATATTTTTGTTTATATTAGCATAGCGAAGGCGCGAATGTTCTCATAAAGTAAGTCAATTTTTGGAAGTACAGTGAAATAAATTTCAGCTTTCCGACTTTCTTTGAAAAATCTAATCAAAACGTAGATGGCGTTCAACTTTTCGATTTAAAAAAAGCGGGAAATGATAATGCGATACGATCGATTTCAAAAATGTATAATTACTTGGCAGAAAGTTTATATAATATTCAAGTATCTTTAGATCCAGAGATGATTATTATTGGTGGTGGTATTTCCGGCCGAGATGAATTTATCGATGAATTGCGTAAACAGCTATATAATTATTTAGCTAAAAAGGGGATTGAGACAATTATGCCTAAGATTCATGCTTGTCAATACAAAAATGATGCGAACTTAATTGGGGCGGCTTTGAATTTTGAAACGTTAAACCAATAAAGTAGCTGTTTGGTAGAAAAAGCTATTAAGACGAACATATTTTGAATGAATTCAACTTATTGTTGTAGTTTAGTTAACCGTAAATATATATAAATAGGTCTGTTTCTACATAGAAACAGACTTATTTTCTTTAGAAGAAGTAAAAATGTACCTTATCATGAGATGAAATTGTTATAATGGATAATATATCATGAGAAACTTTTGATTTTTCTAAAACTAAAAAGGCGGTAATTGTCATGCAGCAGTTGTTTCAACCAAAGTTTTTTACACAAAGTTTTGACAAACAGACACCACACATGATCTATATTAGTAAGGTTGATAAAAAGGACCGTAATCATCCACGCACGTTACACTCTCATTCCGAGATTGTGAAATTGATTTTAATCACCGGGGGACAAGGCAACATTTTTATTGATGAAGAACAAGTTCCCGTTCAAAAAGGAGACCTAGTTGTATATAATAGTGGCGTTATACATGAGGAATTTTTTAGAAATGAAGCCGTTTCTTTGTATTGCATTGGTTTAAGAGGAATCAATGAAAAAGGGCTTCAGGCAGGAGAATTAGTCCCTGAACAAAGCTCACCTGTTTTTAAAACAGGTGAATTATTTCCTTCGATAGTTAATCTTTTTGAAACTTGTTACTTTATTTTAGAACAGAGAAAATCAAATTATGCGATGATTGTACAACAGCTTTTTGAAACTTTATTAATTTTAATAAAAACAAACATTTTACTGCCAGGAAACGATAAGTCAGAAAATAGTGAAAAGTTGGCTATTGTGCAAAATATTAAATTATATATGGATAAAAATTATACTGAAGAATTTAAAATAAAAAATTTGGAAAACAATAAACAATGGCAAATTAATCCTTTTTACTTCGCTCATAAATTCAAAGACATTTATGGTTATTCGCCTATTGAGTATTTACAACGACGTAGAATTGGGGAAGCTCAAACATTGTTAATTACTACTAATCTTTCAGTAACGGAGATTGCCAATAGTGTAGATTTTAACAGTTCAGCTTATTTTTCGACCATATTTAAAAAAATCGTATCATTAAGTCCTAAAGAATATCGAAAACAATATGTGAAGCATTGAACGCAAGATTTTAAAAGTATAAACCATATGTATTTAAGTAATGGATTGTTTTCAGCATTTGTAAGTCATTAGTTTCACAAGATAAGAAAATACTTTTTAAAATCTACCTTTTATAATATAAATAGAAACACGAATTTTAAATAATGAATAGTACTTTTTATTATAATAAAATTTGTGAAATAAAAAACAAAAAGGTGATTTTATGGGAAATATTTTATTAGGTCTAGTGCCCGCATTGATGTGGGGCCTTCAGCCACTCGTTATGCAAAAAATTGGCGGTAAAGCAACGAATCAACAAATGGGGATGTCTATGGGGACACTTCTATTTTCGGTTGGAGTATTGCTTTTTCATCAGCCTGCTGAGTGGAACGCTAATTTAATTATCGCTTCTTTATTATGTGGAATTTTTTGGTCATTTGGACAAATTAACCAAATTAAAAGTTTTCATATTATTGGTGTTTCACGTGCAATGCCAATTTCAACTGGAACTCAGCTTTTAGGGACTACTTTAGTTGGCGTTCTTTATTTTCGTGAATGGACACAAGCGATGCAATTTATATTAGGAACTCAAGTTTCACACACCAAATTCGGTAGATAAGCCTTGATATAATTGGGCAGCGTATCGATCCAGAGCTGCAGTTGACTTTCAATGAAGTCTTGTAGTTTATGACTCGCTTTTTCACTGACTGCTTGCAAAATGTCCATTAGTTCTAATAAAGCCACCGACCAGTCAAGTTCTTTTATTTGGTCAGCAAGTTCATAAAATAAGCCGCCTAAGGTCCGCTCGTCATTGGCACAGCGTTGTTGCCAACTTAATAAGATGTAGCGCGTGAACACAATGGTGGTATGACAAATCAAGGCTTGATA
>NZ_AUIQ01000030.1 GCF_000423785.1 Tetragenococcus muriaticus DSM 15685
ATGAACGTATTGCGCTAACAGTGAATCAAAATGAATTTGATTTAGAAACTCCGAAAGTAAGACGAGCCCCGCGTCATTGGTTAAGGTACCACCGTCGTTGGCTATTGAGATGACTTTTTGCTCATTGAATGTAAGAGAATTTTGTTGTAAAGTAATAGACATAAGAACGCACTCCTTTATTGTTATGTTTTGTCGACTTTACAATAACACGAAGTGCGTTCTTTTTGTACACCCAGAAGGTGAAGCAACTAAACTTTTAGAAAAATGAGCATACCAATGATTGAATCATTCTTGGAAAAATTTATAAATCATTCAGGCTTTCTTATTTGTCAGTTTTTTGTAGAGGTATTAAAATAAAATGGATCATTTTTTTAGATAAAAAGAGGAGAAAATGTTATGACACAAGAAGAATATGTAGAAATGCTAAAACAATTAAAGAATGGAGAAATTAATGAAATGACGATCGAGCAACAGAATTTTATGACGTTCCGAAAAGCTTGGCTATCGTTTGAAGATCGTTCTTCTTTTGTCGGAGAAGCTGAACTCAACGGTGAAATCATATATAAATATGAACCAAACCATACAGAAGAGTGAATTTGTGAATAATTCTGCGATTTATGGTAGAAAACGGTTGTCTAAAGGGCAAAAAAATGGTAATCTTATCAATTGAAAGGGTTATTAACTATTTTTTTTGCTCGTGTTTAGTGTTAGAAAACCCTCACAAAAATTTGATACCTTAAAGGAGATCGATCGATATGGAAAAAAAAGATTTTAATGTTATTGCTGAAACAGGGATTCATGCTCGTCCAGCAACATTATTAGTACAAACTGCAAGTAAATATAATTCCGATATTAATTTAGAATATAAAGGTAAATCAGTAAACCTAAAATCAATTATGGGAGTCATGTCCTTAGGCGTAGGCCAAGGTTCTGATGTAACAATCTCTGTTGATGGTGCTGATGAATCAGATGCAATGGAAGCAATTGTAGAAACGATGAAAAAGGAAGGATTGTCTGAATAATGACGAATAAGCTAAAAGGGATTGCGGCAAGTGACGGTGTAGCAGTTGCAAAAGCGTACCCGTTAGTGGAACCAGACTTAACTTTTGAAAAAGTAAATGTCGAAGATTCGGATAATGAAAAAACACGTCTTGATGAAGCTTTGAAGGCTTCAGAAAAAGAGCTACAAAAAATTCGGGAAAATGCTGCTGAAGCTTTAGGAGAATCTGAAGCACAAGTTTTTGATGCTCATTTAATGGTAGTTAATGATCCTGAAATGACTGATCAAATTAAACAAAATATCGAAGATAATAAAGTGAATGCAGAACAAGCGTTAAAAAATGTTACAGATTCATTTATCGAAATGTTTGAAGCAATGGAAGATAACTCCTATATGCAAGAACGCGCAGCAGATATTCGAGATGTATCTAAACGTATTTTAGCTCACTTGTTAGGTGTTACTTTACCGGACCCTTCAATGATTAATGAAGAAGTTGTTGTGGTAGCTCATGACTTGGCACCAAGTGATACGGCACAATTAGACCGTAAATATGTAAAAGCTTTTGTTACCGATATTGGCGGACGTACATCTCATTCTGCTATTATGGCCCGTTCTTTAGAAATTCCAGCCATTGTTGGTAGTAAAGAAGTCACTGAAGTAGCTCATGAAGGGGATATTGTTGCTGTGAATGGTATAGAAGGAACAGCAGTAGTAAACCCTACGGATGATGAAAAACAAGAATATATTGAAGCTGGCAAAAAATTTGCTGAACAAAAGAAAGAATGGGAAAAACTGAAAGATGCTGAAACAGTCACTGATGATGGTACACATTTTGACTTAGCAGCAAATATTGGTACACCCAAAGACTTGCCTAGTGTTCATGATAATGGGGCTGAAGCAGTTGGCTTGTACCGTACAGAATTCTTATATATGGATTCTTCTGATTTCCCAACAGAAGAAGACCAATTTAATGCTTATAAGAAAGTTTTAGAAGGCACAAATGGAAAACCAGTTGTGGTACGTACCATGGATATCGGTGGAGATAAAGAACTTCCATATTTGGATCTTCCTAATGAAATGAATCCATTTTTGGGGTACCGTGCGTTGCGGATTAATCTTTCACAATTAGGTGAAGGCATGTTCCGCACACAATTACGAGCTTTATTACGTGCTTCAATTTATGGTGAGCTTCGTATTATGTTCCCTATGGTGGCAACGTTACAAGAGTTCCGTGCTGCTAAAAAAATATATAATGAAGAACGTCAAAAATTAACTGATGAAGGCTATGGAGTGTCTAATTCAGTGCAAGTAGGAATTATGATCGAAATCCCTGCTGCGGCTGTTTTGGCAGATCGCTTTGCCAAAGAAGTTGATTTCTTTAGTATTGGAACAAACGATTTGATTCAATACACAATGGCAGCGGACCGTATGAATGAACAAGTCTCTTATTTGTATCAACCATACAACCCAGCCATTTTACGTTTAGTAAAAAATGTGGTTGACTCTGCTCATAAAGAAGGCAAATGGGCTGGCATGTGTGGCGAAATGGCCGGCGATCAAACAGCTGTTCCATTATTAATGGGAATTGGCTTAGATGAATTTTCAATGAGTGCAACGTCCATTTTGAAAACACGTAGTTTAATGAAAAAATTAGATAACCAAAAAATGCAAGACCTTGCAGATCGCGCTTTAAACGAGTGTGACACAGCAGATGAAGTCATTGCGTTGGTTGAAGAATACACGAATTAATTTATTTGTTAAAAAAGCCTCAGACACTTGATGATATGTCTGAGGCTTTTTATTTTAATCTAAAAATTCTTGATATAAGCGTAATACGTTTTTATTAAACATTTGATCTACCTGTGTGTTAGAAAAATCCGATTTTAATAGGGCGTCATAAATAGAAGGTAAAATAGTTCCTCCTGGTAAATCTTCATGCACTGGAATACCATCAAAGTCCGATCCTAGACCGATACATTCAATGCCTCCTACGTTATGCAGGTGACGGACATGCTGGCAAATCGCGTTTATCAAAGAGCCACTTTCTCTAGCATCTTGCAAAAAATGATCAGCAAAATTGATTCCAATGACTCCACCGCGTTCAGCTATTTTTTTGATTAAATCATCTGACAAATTGCGATAATGTGGGCGAATTCTACGGCTATTTGAATGACTAGCTACAAATGGGCGATCTGTATACTGTAAAACATCATTTACAAGTGCATCAGAACCGTGGGAAACATCAATGATCATTCCTAGTTCATTCATACGTTGAACAATTTCTATCCCTTGATCTGTCAACCCTTTTTGTGGCTGATCTGTTAGCTGTTCATTTCCATCAGCAAAAATCGCATTAGGATAACCAATCTCATTTGGATAGTTCCAAGTAAGAGTCATCATTCGTACCCCTAAGTTATAAAATTCCTCTAGTTTTTCTACGCTACCTTCGATAGGCGCTCCTTCTTCCATTGTTAAAAGGGCGCTCATCCGATTATTGAGTCCATTTTCCAAAATTTGTTCGTAATGAGTAACTGGACGAATTTGTTCCTCATTTTCTTTCATTTCTTCATAAAAAAGGTCAATCATATTTTTGGCTTCTTCATATGGCGAGTCTACCGTTTTTTTATCCATAAAAATAGCGAAATTTTGTAATAAATAATCGCCTGCTTGCATTTTAGGAATATCTAGCTGAAAATCATTTTTCTTTAGATGTGCAGGATTATTTATTGGTGATTGGTAAATTTTCATAATTGTATCACAGTGCATATCTACAACATTCATAAATGAGCCTCCTTTTTGAACATACGTTACTTTAAAGATATCATTTTTTTGAAAAATAAACTAGGAAAAAGATAAAGAGTCTTCTAGAAAGTTTGTAATTAAAGGCTGAATGAACAACAAAGAGGCAAAATGATGTTCATTCAGCAGTTGAATGAATAAGCAAGAGGAAAAACGATGTTCATTCAGCTATCGAACGAACATGGAAGCGAAGGAATAATGTTCACTCAGGTAGTGAATGAACATTATAAACAAAAAACAATATTCATTCAGAGAAATAAAACGCAAAAGTGGAATGAATATAAGTCCTTGGTTGGAGTTAAGTTCTATTTAAAATATGATATACTATAAATTGAACAGGAAAGGGGTTGTTATTCCTTGAGAGTACTGCTTTACTTTGAAGGAAAGAAAATGTTAGAAAAGTCTGGGATCGGCCGAGCATTTGAACATCAAAAAAAAGCTTTGGAAAGCGCTGGAGTAGACTATACTACGGATGTTAGAGATCAAAAATATGATATATTACATATTAATACCTATGGACTAAACGCTCGTAAGACAATCCAGCAAGCTAAAAAACAAGGTAAAAATGTTATTTATCATGCTCATTCCAATGCAGAAGATTTTCAAAATTCCTTTTTAGGAGCGAACGCGATAACGCCTCTTTATAAAAAGTATCTTGTTAATCTTTACTCTTTAGGAGATCATTTACTTACGCCTACACCTTATGCCAAACGTGTTTTACAAGAATATGGGATACAAAAACCGATTGATGTTGTATCTAATGGAGTAAATTTAGCCCAATTTTACCCTGACGCGCAAAAAGAGCAGAAATTTCGGGATTACTTCCAATTATCAGCTGAACAAAAAGTTATTATCTCTGTGGGTCTTTATTTCCAACGCAAAGGTCTTATGGATTTTGTAGAAGTTGCAAAAAAGTTTCCTCAGTATAAGTTTATTTGGTTTGGTCATATTTCTTTATATTCAGTTCCTAAAGCTATTCGTAAAATTGTTCAATATGATCATCCTGATAATGTTATCTTTCCAGGTTACATAAAAGGTGATATTATTGAAGGTGCTTATTCGAATGCGGACTTATTTTTCTTTCCTTCTTATGAAGAAACAGAAGGAATCGTTGTTTTAGAAGCATTAGCTAGCTTGCAAAATGT
Organism: Tetragenococcus muriaticus DSM 15685; assembly: GCF_000423785.1. Taxonomy (GTDB): domain Bacteria; phylum Bacillota; class Bacilli; order Lactobacillales; family Enterococcaceae; genus Tetragenococcus; species Tetragenococcus muriaticus. Next base: position 4,945 of record NZ_AUIQ01000030.1, read on the forward strand.
TCTTGTTCGAGACATTCCTGTATATGAAGGTTGGTTACAAGATAGACACAATTGTTATAAGGGACATAATAATGAAGAATTTAGTCAATTATTGGAAAATATTGTGGAAAAAAAGTTGCCAGATCTTTCAGAAAATGGTTGGCAAACAGCACAAACAAAAAGCATTCAGCATATCGGGACCCATCTAAAATCGATATATGAAACGATGCTTTCTAAAAAATGGTAGATACGTAGTTTGGAGGAAATTTTTGTGAAAATCGGCTTTTTCACAGACACTTACTTTCCTCAAGTGAGTGGTATTGCTACATCAATAAAAACATTAAGGGAAGAATTAATTAAATTAGGTCATGAAGTGATTATATTTACAACAACAGATCCTAATGCTCCTGATTACGAAGAAGGAATTATCCGTATGCCTAGTGTCCCTTTTGTATCTTTTAAGGATCGGAGAATTGTGGTACGTGGGATGTTGGATGCCTATATGATTGCTAAACATTTTGAACTCGATCTGATTCATACTCACACAGAATTTGGCGCAGGTTTTTTAGGGAAAGTCGTTGGGAAAAAACTTCATATACCAGTGGTTCATACTTATCATACAATGTATGAAGATTACTTACATTATATTGCTCGAGGAAAAGTTGTACGCCCTAGCCATGTGAAAATATTTTCTCGTATTTTTGCAAATCATACAACGGGGGTGGTTTGTCCTAGTAAACGAGTAATTCGAACGTTAAAAGACTATGGCGTGATATCTCCAATGCGTGTCATTCCTACTGGGATTGAAACGAAGAAATTTGAGCTTACAACGAATAGTCCAATTAACGTTGCTCAATTACGTGCTTCTTTGGGGATGAGAGAAGAGGATACTTTTCTATTGTCGTTAAGTCGTGTTTCTTATGAAAAAAATATCCAAGCTTTAGTTCAAAGAATGCCAGATGTTTTACAAGCCGACTCTAATGTTTTTTTAGTCATTGTCGGCAAAGGCCCTTATGAAGAAGAATTAAAACAGTTAGCTTTTGATGAAGGCGTCAGAGATAAAGTTATTTTTGTCGGAGAAGTCCCTAATGATCGAGTAGCTTTATATTACCAAGCGGCTGACTATTTTGTTTGTACTTCTACCTCAGAAAGCCAAGGCTTAACTTATCTTGAGGCACTGGCTTCTGGAACGCAACTTGTGGTTGAAGGAAATGACTACTTGGAACAATTAATTGATGATCCTTCATTAGGAGTTACATTTTCAACAGATGACGATTTTGTTCCAACTTTACTTTCTTACATGGCAGAAAATCCTGCCAAGAATCAAGAGATTCTAACTAAGAAAAAGTATGAAATTTCTGTTGAACATTTTGTTAAATCGATTCTTTCTTTCTATCATGAAATGATGGACTACCATGAAAAGACACAAGAGCAAGAACAAAAAACTGAGATCAATACAAATGAAAAAACCAAAAGACATAAACGTTTGTTTCGAGGAATTTTTCATTAGTTATTCAAAAACCCTTACTTTTCGCGTATACTAAAAGTAAGGGTTTTTATTATTAACAAAGGAGGAGTTTCTAAATGAAGGTTGGTTTTATAGGAACTGGAGTTATGGGACACGCAATTGTGTTACGTCTAATGAACGCAGGACATGAATTATTCGTATATAATCGTACAAAAAATAAGACAGATGATTTAGTAGCTGAGGGGGCTACTTGGAAAGATACCCCCAAAGAAATTACCGATGCGAGTGACATTGTTTTTACTATGGTAGGCTACCCTCAAGATGTGGAACAGGTATATTATGAAGAAGGTACAGGCGTTTTTTCTAGTGATGTGAATCATAAGATATTAGTTGATTTGACCACTAGTACCCCTTCTTTGGCAGAACAAATTGACCAAACCGCACGAAATAATGGAGCCGCTAGCTTAGACGCCCCTGTTTCTGGCGGAGATTTAGGGGCAAAAAATGGAACATTAACGATTATGATAGGTGGCGAGCAGTCCATTTACGAAAAAGTGTTGCCGCTTTTTGAAAAAATGGGACAAGCTTACACCTTGCATGGAACAGCTGGTAAAGGCCAACATACCAAAATGGCCAATCAAATTATGATTGCAGGAACGATGACTGGTATGACTGAGATGCTGGTTTATAGTCAAAAAGCTGGTTTATCTTTGGAAAATGTGATGAACACTTTAGCAGGAGGCGCTGCTGCAAATTGGTCAATGACTAATTATGGACCACGTATTTTAAAAAAAGACTATACGCCTGGATTTTTCGTTAAGCACTTTATTAAAGATTTGAAGATCGCTTTAGATGAAGCTGAAAAAATGGAAACAACTTTACCTAGTACGCATCTAGCCGCTCAACTTTATGAAAAACTGGCAGGTCAAGGAAGTGAAGATGACGGCACACAAGCACTTATTAAACTTTGGTGGGGGAACGGAACAAATTCTTAAGAACGAAAAAAATTGAAAAAAACACCCACAAGCTTCCTTCTTTTTGTTAAAATATAACAGAAATGTGAATAAAAGAGGAGGCACTCAGGATGCAAAATTCCCAATTAGTTGCTATCATCAAACGACTTGAGGCAATGATCGAAGCACAAGATAGTGAAGTGCAAGTACGTCGCTTTGAAAAAGAAGGCGTTGAAAAATGTATGGTAACTTATGATAATGTTACAGCAACTTTTGAATTAACTGAAGCTCAAACAAATCAAGCTTATCAGTTTGATAATATCGATATTGTAGCAATGGAGATCTATGATTTAATCCAATAAAAAAGGGCTCGAAAAGCTAGCTTTAGCGACTAACTTTTCGAGTTCTTTTCTTTTGTATATTATTCGTTAAAAAACAATAAAAAAGCGTTGGTTTCTAGGAAAGCTATTTACACAAAACTACAGTATGTTAAAATTATTTGCAAGTCAAACTAATATTGCCTGCTTTTTAATCACCTGTGAAGGAAAATATAAAAAAATAAGGTTGCATTTTTTTTGAATTTCATTTATAGTTTGATTGTCAAATCGTTTGATAATCAAACTATTCGGATGGTGTTAATGAATGGAACCCAATTTTGAACGAATCAATACATTACTAGTTGAAGCTTTTAATGATATTTTAGTAATTGAAGAATCTGAATTGAAAAAATCACAGTTTAATGACTTATCAATTACTGAGATGCATACGATCGAAGCAATTGGAATGTATAAAAAAAAGACTACTTCTGAAGTGGCTAAAGAACTTTCGATCACTGTTGGGACATTGACGATTGCAATCAACCGTTTGGTGAAAAAAGGCTATGTTGAGCGTCTTCGTAGCGAAGATGATCGGCGTGTTGTCAAATTAGGTTTGTCTAAGAAAGGGCGATTGATTTTTCGTGTTCATCAACGTTTTCATATGAGAATGGTAAGAAGCATTTTACAAGGTATGAGCGATGAAGAATCGGTGGCTTTACAAATGGCTTTAGAAAATCTACACGGTTTTCTACAAGATTATAAGTGAGTGTAATTGGATGAATAGTTTTGCAAAGATCACGCAGACCGCTAGTTTTGTACCAGAAACAATCGTGACAAATGATCAATTGGCGCAAATAATGGACACAAGTGATGATTGGGTTAGTACTCGCACAGGGATAAAAGAACGTCGTATTGCAATAGAAGAAAATACGTCAGATCTTTGTATCAAGGTAGCAGAACAATTATTGGAAAAAAGTGATTCTACTGCAGATGAGCTCGATTTTATTATTGTAGCTACAATGTCTCCTGATTATAACAGTCCCTCAGTGGCTTGTTTAGTACAAGGAGCTATTGGTGCGAATAACGCGATGTGTTTTGATTTAAGCGCTGCTTGTTCAGGCTTTGTTTATGCATTGTCGATAGGTGACAAAATGATTCGCACAGGTGCTAAGAAAGGCCTGATTATTGGTGGGGAAGTTATTTCTAAAGTACTAGATTGGACTGATCGTTCGACCGCTGTGTTATTTGGCGATGGCGCAGGGGGTGTTTTATTAGAAGCTTCTCAAAAAGAACATATTACGGCTGAAAGTTTACAAGCAGATGGCAAGCGAGCAATGTCTCTAACATCTGGTTTTACGCCTCTTGATAATCCTTATGTCAAAGAAAAACCAACTCAAGATTCTTCTTTAACAATGGAGGGACGAGAAATTTTTGATTTTGCGGTTAGAGATGTCGTAGAACAAATTAAGCAAGTGATGAATAAACAAGATAAAGAAATAGATTATTTCTTACTTCATCAAGCAAATGCGCGAATTTTAGATAAGATTGCTAAAAAGATAGGCGTTTCCCGAGCTCGATTTTTACAAAATATGGATAAATATGGAAATACTTCTGCTGCTTCATTACCGATCTTGCTAGATGAAGCAGTGGCTAGTGGAAAAATTGCACTTGGAAGCCAGCGGAACATCATTCTTTCAGGTTTTGGCGGTGGTTTAACTTGGGCAACAGTTTCTGTAGTATTATAAACTTGATAGAAGAACTAATAAAATAAATGATTAATGGAGGAATAATAGGATGGTATTTGAAAAAATTCAAGGAATTGTAGCAGAAGAATTAGATAAGGAAAAAGATGAAATTCAATTAACAACGAATATTCAAGAGGACTTAGAAGCAGATAGCTTGGATCTATTTCAAATTATTAACGAAATAGAAGATGAATTTGATGTCAAAATCGAAACAGATGAAAACATTCAAACAGTAGATGACTTAGTGAAATATGTAGAAAAACAACAAGCTTAATTTTTAAGGCTGGGCCCAAAGCCTGGCCTTTGCTTTTGGTATGAATTTCTACATTCCTAACTTTAAAAAGAACTTACATATTTTAAAAGTAGTTTTAAAGGAGAAAAGGATGAAAACAGCTTTTTTATTTAGTGGCCAAGGGGACCAATACCCTGGCATGGGCAAAGAACTTTATGATCAATTTGATATTGTAAGACAAACGTTTCAGCAAGCTTCAAATGTCTTAGGTTACGATATGGCTGAATTGTGCTTTACAGAAAATGAGCAACTAGATTTGACTGAATATACACAACCAGCGATTTTAACTGTTAGTGTCGCTTTTTTACGCTTATTAAGGGAGAAAGGTATTACGCCAGACGCTACAGCAGGATTAAGTTTAGGCGAATATTCTGCCTTAGTGGCAAGTGGCGCCTTAGATTTTGAAACAGCAGTTGCTTTAGTGGCAAAACGTGGGAAATATATGGCAGAAGCCGTGCCAACAGGTGTTGGTAAAATGGTGGCTGTTATGAATACACCTATAGATACAATCGAACAAGCTTGTCAAAAGGCTAGCGAATACGGCATTGTTTCTCCAGCTAACTACAATACGCCCAAACAAATTGTGATTGGCGGGGAAAAAGAAGCCGTTGATTACGCAGTTGAACTATTAGAAGAAGCAGGCGCGCGTCGCATGATGCCCTTAAATATTAGTGGTCCTTTTCATACAAAACTACTAGCACCCGCGGCACAGCAGTTAGAAAAAACCTTGCAAGATGTCACTTTTCATGAAATGCAAATTCCTGTGATTAGTAATACCACTGCTAAAGTGATGAAACAAGATGAAATCAAACATTTATTAACATTACAAGTGCAATCACCTGTTCGTTTTTACGAAAGTGTAGAAACTTTAAAAGAACTAGGAATTGAACATGTGATTGAAGTCGGTCCAGGAAAAACGATCACCGGTTTTATGAAAAAGATAGATAAATCAATAAAAGTGAATCGGGTGTCGGATGCATCCACTCTGCAAGAAACGGAAGAATGAGGCGAATGAATGGAGGAATCTATGGAACTGCAAGGTAAAAATGTCTTTATCACTGGGAGCACACGTGGTATTGGTTTAGCGATTGCTAAAGCATTTGCGCAAGAAGGTGCCAATATTGTATTAAACGGACGCAAAGAAATTTCGGAAGAGTTGATCACTGAAATAAAAAATTTCGGGGTAAACTGCATTGGCTTATCAGGAGATATATCGGATTTTTCAAGCGCTAAACAAATGATCGAACAAGCACAAGAACAATTAGGTGACATTCATGTTCTAGTTAATAACGCTGGAATGAACAATGATAAACTATTACTTCGCATGAAAGAAGAAGATTTTGAAAGTGTCCTAAAAGTTAATCTAACGGGGACATTTAATATGACACAACCGTTATTGAAAAAAATGTTAAAACAAAAACAAGGCGTTATTATTAATATGGCAAGTGTTTCTGGTTTAATGGGCAATATGGGCCAAGCCAATTACGCGGCAAGTAAAGCTGGTGTCGTAGGTTTTACAAAAACAGTGGCAAAAGAAGCAGCTTCTCGCGGAATTACTTGCAATGCGATTGCCCCAGGTTTTATTACTACGGATATGACCGACGTGTTGTCAGATAAGGTGAAAACACAAATTAATGAGACGGTTCCTTTACAACGTTTAGGCAATCCAGAAGACATCGCTCAAACAGCTATCTTCTTAGCCCAAAACCCATATATCACTGGGCAAGTTATTAGCGTGGATGGCGGATTAACCATGTAAGGTTAAAAGAAAGATTCTTTTTGCAAATGGAAGGAGAAACATTATGAATCGAGTAGTTATCACAGGTTATGGTGTTGTTTCGCCGATTGGAAACGACCCAGAAGCTTTTTTGACAAGTTTACAAAATGGGACAAATGGCATAGATAAAATTACGAAATTTGATGCAGAAGATACTGGAGTTTCTGTAGCTGGAGAGGTCAAAGATTTTCCTTTAGAGAAATATTTTAAGAAAAAAGATACAAAACGGATGGATTTATTTTCTTTATATGGAGTTTACGCTGCACTTGACGCTTTAGAAATGGCTGAACTAGATACAAATGAAACCGATATGGATCGTTTTGGTGTTATGGTAGGCTCAGGGATTGGCGGATTACCTACAATCCAAGAACAAGTAACACGGATGAACGAAAAAGGGGCAGACCGAGTTTCACCTATGTTTGTACCAATGTCAATTGTCAACATGGTAGCAGGCAATATTGCTATGCGTGTTGGAGCTAAAGGAGTTTGTACATCAACTGTTACAGCTTGTGCTACGGGAAATAATTCCATTGGAGAAGCTTTCCGTAATATCAAACATGGCTATCAAGATGTGATGCTTGCCGGAGGTTCGGAATCAACTATTTGCGAAATTGGAATTTCAGGTTTTGCTTCTTTAACAGCTTTGAGTCGCAACGAAGATCCAAACTATGCATCAACACCATTTGATACTAATCGTTCGGGTTTCGTTATGGGAGAAGGAGCCGGCGTTCTTTTACTGGAATCATTAGAACATGCTCAAGCTCGTGGTGCAAATATTCTAGGTGAAGTTGTGGGCTATGGCGCCAATTGTGACGCCTATCATATGACCGCGCCTAATCCGGATGGTTCTGGAGCTGGTAAAGCGATGAAATTAGCTATGGAAGAAGCGCAAATTTCTCCAGAACAAGTAGGCTACGTAAACGCTCATGGTACTGCGACACCAGCAAATGATGTTTCTGAAGCAACAGCTATTCATTATGGCTTAGGCGAATATGCAAGTGATGTTTATGTTAGTAGTACAAAATCGATGACGGGGCATCTACTAGGGGCTGCTGGTGGAATTGAATCCGTAGCTTCGTTATTAGCTCTACAACATCAATTCGTGCCTGCTAGTATTAATATTACTGAAAAAGATCCTGAGATTGATTTAAATGTGGTCCAAAACGAAAGTATTGATGCTAATTTAGAGTGTGTATTAAGTAATTCCATGGGCTTTGGCGGCCATAATGCCGTATTAGTGATGAAACGTTGGGAGGCATAAGGATGCAACAAGAAGAGTTAAAAGACCTGCTTACAATTTTTGACCAATCGTCTTTGACTGAGCTTAATTTAAAAGATGGTGGGTTTGAATTATATTTTAATAAAACGACAACACCAAGAAGCCAAGCAGCTCCGGCGACGATTTCCGAACAACCAGCTGCTACCACAACGGTAGAAAATGCAGCAGCGACACAAGCTGAGACACCACAAACGGCGTCAACACAAGATGAGCAAGCTCAAGAAGCAGTCGTAGAAGGAACAGAGATCGTTTCTCCTATTGTTGGTGTGATTTATCTACGACCAGCACCGGAAAAACCAGACTTCAAAAAAGTTGGAGATCATGTCGAAGCGGGTGAAGTCGTTTGTATCGTTGAAGCCATGAAAGTCATGAATGAAATAACAAGTGATGTCTCTGGTGAAATTGTTGAAGTACTTGTAGAAAACGAAGAAGTTGTTGAATTTAATCAACCACTGTTTAAAGTGAAAGAAGGTTAATTATGTCAGTAATGAATATTCAAGAAATTAAAGAAATCATTCCTCATCGCTTTCCTATGCTTTTGCTTGATCGCATTGAAGAATTAGAAGAAGGAAAACGGATTGTAGCTAAAAAAAATGTTACGGTAAATGAGCCCTTTTTTCAAGGACACTTTCCTCATGAACCAGTTATGCCCGGTGTTTTAATCATTGAAGCTATGGCACAAGCAGGGGCAGTTTCTTTACTTAGCTTAGAACAGTTTCGTGGCAAAACAGCTTATTTTGGCGGTATTGATAAGGCAAAATTCCGCAAAAAAGTTACTCCAGGTGATACACTGATGCTAGAAATCGAACTTTTAAAAGTAAAATCTTCAGCTGGTGTTGGTAAAGGTGTTGCTCGAGTTGATGGCAAGAAAGTAGCAGAAGCAGAATTAACGTTCATGATTGGATAGGTGACTTATGTTTTCAAAGATTTTAGTTGCAAACCGCGGTGAAATTGCGGTAAGAATTATACGTGCTTGTCGTGAATTAGGTATTCATACTGTTGCTGTTTATTCAGAAGCTGACAAAGATGCTTTGCATGCTGAATTAGCTGATGAAGCGATTTGTATTGGCCCTGCACGTTCCTCAGATTCTTATTTAAATGTCCAGCAAATTTTAAGTGCAGCTCATGTAACAAAGGCAGAAGCCATCCACCCGGGCTTTGGCTTCTTATCAGAAAATGCTCGCTTTGCTGAGATGTGTGAAGAAATGAATGTTGTTTTTATCGGTCCCAAAAGTAAAACAATTGATGATATGGGCAACAAAATCAACGCTAGAAAATTGATGAGAGCTGCTAATGTCCCCGTTGTTCCAGGCAGTCCTGGAGCGATTAGTGATGTAAACGAAGCTGTACAAATTGCTGATGAGATTGGTTTTCCCATCATGTTAAAAGCTGCTGCCGGTGGCGGTGGCAAAGGGATTCGTAAAATCTATAATAAAGAAGATTTACCGCAAAGTTTTGCTTCTGCACAACAAGAGGCTAACGCAGCTTTTGGCGATGATTCAATGTATATTGAAAAGATTGTTTATCCAGCACGGCATATTGAAATTCAAATTCTAGCCGATAATTTCGGTCATGTGATACACTTAGGGGAAAGGGATTGTTCACTACAACGCAATAACCAAAAAGTCTTAGAAGAATCTCCTTCTGTAGTGATTGATGAACAAAAACGGCAAGAAATTGGAATGACTGCAGTCAAAGCAGCTCAAGCTGTGGACTATTGTAATGCGGGAACCATTGAATTTTTAATGGATGAAGATGGCAATTTCTATTTCATGGAAATGAATACCCGGATTCAGGTAGAACACCCTATTACTGAAATGGTTACAGGAATTGATATTGTGAAAAAACAATTGGAAATTGCTAGTGGTCGAGAATTAACGATTGAACAAGAAGCTGTGCAATTCAATGGGCATGCGATTGAATGCCGTATTAATGCGGAAAATCCAAACTTTAATTTTGCGCCATCTCCTGGTAAAATCGAAAACTTATTGTTACCAGCTGGAGGGTTAGGCGTACGTGTTGAAAGTGCGATGTATTCTGGTTATACAATCCCCCCTTATTACGATTCGATGATTGCTAAAGTTATTGCTTATGCAGATACGCGTTTTGAAGCGTTGATGAAAATGCAACGAGCATTAAGCGAACTTGTGACAGATGGTGTTGTAACGAACGCTGAATTTCAATTAGATTTAATCAGTCATCCCAAAGTACTTTCTGGCGATTACAATACCGCCTTTTTACAAGAAGAATTTTTACCGAATTGGACACCTGAAGACTAGGAGGCGCAGCAAATGGCATTGTTTAAAAAGAAGAAGGATTATATCAAAATCAATCCTAATCGAAATGCGAAACCTATGAACGAGCCTACGGTCCCAGATGATATGTGGGCAAAATGTCCAAGCTGCAAACGTATTTTATACACAAAGGAAATAGGAGAAGAAAGTGTTTGTCCCAACTGTGGCTATAATTTTCGTATCAGTGCTAGCCAACGCCTAGCATTGGTTGCTGATGAAGATACTTTTTCAGAATGGGATACGGATATAGATACTCAAGATCCTCTTAACTTTCCTGGCTATCAAGAAAAAGTGCAAAAGATGCAAGAAAAAAATAATCTACACGAAGCTGTTTTAACTGGTACTGCAGAGGTATCAGGAGAGCAAGTGGCACTTGGTATTATGGATTCGCATTTTATTATGGCAAGTATGGGTACCGTCGTAGGAGAAAAAATTACGCGTTTATTTGAAAAAGCCACTGAACAAGGATTACCTGTTGTTTTATTTACAGCTTCTGGTGGCGCGCGCATGCAAGAAGGCATTTTTTCTTTGATGCAGATGGCCAAAGTTTCGGCTGCTGTAAAAAAACATAGCAATGCTGGTTTACTTTACTTAACGATTTTAACAGATCCAACGACTGGCGGCGTTACTGCAAGTTTTGCCATGCAAGGAGATATTATTCTTTCTGAGCCACAAGCTTTAATCGGTTTTGCTGGTAGGCGAGTGATTGAAAATGCAATAAAACAAGAACTTCCAGAAGATTTTCAACGAGCAGAATTTCTTTTGGAACATGGTTTTGTCGACCAAATTGTGACACGTAAAGAGTTAAAATCACGTATCTATGAATTAGTTCATATGCATATGATGAAAGGGTGGCGTTAAGATGGAAAAATCTGCTCATGAGATCGTTCAACTAGCTCGTGACCAAAAACGCCTCACTTCTCTAGATTTTATTGAACAGATCTTTGAAAACTTTCAAGAATTTCACGGGGATCGTTATTACGCAGACGATGGAGCCATTGTTGGTGGTATAGCTTTATTAGATGATAAGCCAGTAACAGTCATTGGTATTCAAAAAGGGAAAAACCTACCTGAAAACTTAAAGCGTAATTTTGGCTCACCTAAGCCCGAAGGATATCGTAAGGCATTACGACTGATGAAACAGGCAGAAAAATTTAATCGACCTGTTGTAACTTTTATCAATACCTCCGGCGCATATTCTGGTGTTAGTGCAGAAGAACGTGGTGAAGGTGAAGCAATCGCCAAAAACTTGTATGAAATGGCAGATTTAAATGTCCCCGTAATTTCGATTATTATTGGTGAAGGCGGTAGTGGTGGCGCCTTAGCCTTAGCTGTAACGGATGAAGTTTGGATGCTAGAACATTCAATTTATGCAGTATTACCTCCCGAAAGTTTTGCTTCGATTCTATGGAAAGATAGTAGTCGATCAGAAGAAGCTGCGGATTTAATGAAAATTACTGCTCAAGAACTCAAAGAATTAGACGTAATTGAACAGATCATCCCTGAAACTTTTCGCGGTGAGCCACTATCAGAAGAAGCAATTTTACGGCGTGTTAAAGCTGATTTAACTTGGAAATTGAAAGATCTCGCTAAAAAGAACCCTGCAGAGTTGGTCAAAAAGCGTTATGAACGTTTTCGTAAATTTTAAATGCATCGGGTTGTATTATTCAACCGATGCTTTTTTATAAATGATTTTGATAAAAGAAGCGAGAGTAGATTGGTCTTCTGTCAAAAATTGGACACAAATCTAAAGGAAAACTTGTAAAGAACTTTAAAATAAGAGAATTCTGTTGTATTAGTGCAAAAATATTCAGAAAATTTGGCAAAAATTATTGACTTATTGCTCATTTTTAGTTATTTTGTCTATTAACAACTTCTGATTAGGTGATTCTTATGAGTAATAAGCGCTTTATTTGTGAAATTATTTTCTTATTATTATAAAACAAGGCTCTTTTTTTATAGTAAAAAGGGTCTTATTCGCATTGCACAAAGGGGAAAACCTTGTGGAATGCTTTTTTGTATTTTTAATTAGAAAATCAAAAGAGAACTAAAATTTGATTATAATGAAAAAAGGAGACGTTAAATGAAAAAGAAAATTGTTGTTTTAGCAGGAGACGGTATTGGTCCAGAAATAATGAATAGTGCAATACAAGTATTAAAAAAAGTATTTGAAAATAGTTACCTTCGTTTTGATTTTGAAGAGCACTTTTTTGGAGGAGCAGGAATTGATGTTAAAAATGATCCATTACCTGAAGAAACATTAGCTGCCTGTAAACAAGCAGATGCCATCTTATTAGGTGCTATTGGCGGTCATAAATGGGAAACAGCGGTTAGAACGCCAGAAAAAGGGCTATTAGATTTGAGAAAAGCTTTGAACCTATTTGTTAATGTTCGACCTACTTTTGTATCGGATGCTTTATTACATTTATCCCCTATAAAAAAAGAGATTGTTCAAGGAACCGATTTAGTAGTTATTCGTGAACTCATAGGAGGTATATACTTTGGGGAGCCTAGATATTTGGGAGCAGAAGAAGCATATGACACTAATCGTTATAATGTAGAAGAAATTAAACGGGTTGTTCGTTATGCTTTTGAAATGGCACAAAATAGACGACAACATGTGCTTTCAGTAGATAAAGCGAATGTACTAGCTACAAGTAAATTATGGCGCAAAGTGACCGAAGAGGTGGCTAAAGAATTCCCAGATTGTAAGCTTGAGCATCAATACGTAGACGCTGCAGCAATGCGTATAATTCAAAATCCCAAGGCATTTGATGTGATTGTTACGGAAAATTTATTCGGGGATATTTTAAGTGATGAGGCTTCCGTACTACCAGGGACCTTAGGCGTACTTCCCAGTGCTAGTCATGGTCAAGAAAATGTTTCTTTATACGAGCCGATTCATGGCTCTGCCCCGGATGTTGCTGGAAAAAACATAGCTAATCCTGTTTCAATGATTTTATCAGCAAGTTTAATGTTGCGTGAGTCTTTTGATATGTATGAAGAATCACAAAAAATCGAGACTGCCTGTTTTAAAGTGATGGAAGAAGGAGTTTTAACGAAAGATTTAGGAGGTACAGCGTCTACTACAGATTTTACAGCTGCTGTAATAACAAAATTAAATTAAAGGGGGCTTTTTTATGGAAAAAACGTTGTTTGATAAAATATGGGAGAAACATGTTATCGAGGGAAATGAGGGAGAAGCACAGCTTTTATATACCGATTTGCAGATAATTCATGAAGTAACGTCCCCTCAAGCTTTTGAGGGACTACGTGAAACTGGAAGAACCGTACGTCAGCCCAATAAAACTTTTGCGACGATGGATCATAATGTACCTACTAAAGATATCTTTCACATTACAGATCTAGTTGCCAAAAAACAGATGGATACGTTAAGGAGGAACTGTGAAGAATTTGGTGTTACTCTATGTGATAATGGCTCTGTTCGGCAAGGAATTGTTCATATGGTCGGACCGGAAGTCGGATTGACACAACCTGGTAAGACAATTGTCTGTGGGGACTCACATACTGCAACTCATGGGGCTTTTGGCGCAATTGCTTTTGGCATTGGAACAAGTGAAGTGGAGCATGTATTGGCTACCCAAACAATATGGCAGAAAAAACCCAAACGTATGGGAATTCACATAACGGGCCAATTACAGCCAGGCGTATATGCTAAAGATATTATCCTAGCTTTAATTGCGACTTACGGTGTTGATTTTGGTGTAGGCTATGCAGCGGAATTTTATGGAGATACCATCGAAAACCTTACTATGGAAGAAAGAATGACCATTTGCAACATGTCGATTGAAGGGGGCGCTAAGATGGGGATCATTGCCCCGGATGAAAAAGCTTTTGAATATGTACAAGGTCGGGAGTATGCTCCAAAAGATATGGAAAGTGCCGTAGCGGACTGAAAAAATTTATATACAGATGAAAATGCGGTATTTGATTATCTTATTGAAATGGACGCTTCTGCATTAGAACCCTATGTTACCTGGGGAACCAATCCAGAAATGGCTGGTCCCATCAACGCTTCTTTTCCTGAAATTAAGGATCATAATGACCAGCTGGCGTATGAATACATGGATCTACATCCAGGACAATATGCAAGTGATATAAAAATTGAATATGTTTTTATTGGCTCTTGTACAAACGGAAGATTATCAGATCTTCAAGAAGCAGCAAAAATACTTTCAAATAAAAAGATTAAAAAAGGGGTGACCGGGGTTGTCGTACCTGGATCAAGACCTGTCAGACAAGCTGCAGAAAAAATAGGACTGGATCAAGTATTTATTCAGGCTGGTTTTGAGTGGCGGGAGCCAGGATGCTCTATGTGTCTGGGGATGAATCCGGATAAAGTTCCAGAATTCGTTCATTGTGCCTCTACTTCGAATCGTAATTTTGCGGGTCGGCAAGGCAAAAATGCTCGAACACATCTTTGTAGTCCAGCGATGGCAGCTGCTGCAGCTATTAACGGAAAATTTGTGGATATACGTCAGATGGCAGGGGGAATAAACTAATGGAAGCTTTCACAATTTATCAAGGGAAGACAGTTCCTTTTATGAATAATAATTTAGATACAGATCAAATTATTCCTAAGACTTATCTAAAACGAATTGAAAAAACGGGCTTTGGTCAATTTTTATTTGATGATTGGCGTTATTTGGAAAAACGTAAACCCAATCCTGATTTTGTTTTAAATGATCCACAATATAGTGAAGCGACTATCTTGCTTTCTGGAGACAACTTTGGCTCAGGTTCTTCACGGGAACATGCGGTTTGGGCCATTAAAGATTATGGCTTTCGAGTAGTCATTGCAAGTAGTTTTGGCGATATTTTCTATATGAATGCATTAAAAAATGGTTTGTTATTGATCACTTTGCCACAAGAAACCTTACAACAGCTTGCTGCGTTATCTCCTGATGACAAGGTAACCATTGATTTACCTCATCAAAAGGTCATTTCTAGGAAAGAAGAATTCTCTTTTTCGATCGATCAAAGTTGGAAAGAGAAATTGATCAAAGGACTCGATGAAATTGGGACTACATTGCAAAATATAGATAAAATTGAAGCTTACGAACAAACAATTCCGTCCTACTGGAAGTAAGAAAAACATTATCTTAAAGAGTCCTCTTAATGCTATAATGGAAAAAGCAAGGAAGCAAAAGCGGAGGCAGGTACAGATGAAAGTAACAAATGAAATGATTCATCCGGAATTGCGTACTATTGGAACGGTTATTCGTCACAGTTTTCATTTTAAAAAGGAAGCGACTTTTCGACGAATACAAAAACTAATAAAGGTTAGTCGTCGGTTCTTAATCTCTAAAAACTTACAATGGAAAAATTATACGACAATTTCTGCTCATAATGATCAACTGAAATTTTCCGTGGCAAAAAGTCACGCTCCTAAGGATAATGCTGTTGGGGTTCTTTGGATACATGGAGGCGGATATGGCGTTGGTGTACCGGAACAAGACAGTGGCTTTGCGCAAAATTTTATTCACGCAGCAAACTGTGTTGTCGTCTTACCAGACTATCGTCTATCCATTGATGAACCCTTTCCTGCAGCGTTAGAAGACTGCTATGATACTTTAGTTTGGATGAAAGAACATGCCGCTGAACTTGGTATACGTTCTGATCAAATTTTTGTAGGTGGAAATAGCGCTGGGGGCGGTTTGACCGCGGCTCTATCTCTTTTAGCGCGTGACCGTGGAGAAGTTAATATTGCTTTTCAAATGCCGCTTTATCCTATGCTTGATGATCGTATGATTACCTCCTCTTCACAAAACAATGATGCACCTATCTGGGACACACAGGCAAATAAAGTCGCTTGGCAGATGTACCTAAAAAAGGATTATCAAAAAGAGAATGTATCAAGTTATGCTGCTCCGGCCAGAGCAAAGAATTATCGAAATTTACCACCAACCTATACATTTGTTGGTGATATTGAACCTTTCTTTGATGAGACGAAAATGTATATTAACCAATTAAACAAAGCTGGTGTGAAAGCGACAATGGACAGTTATCCAGGCTGTTTTCATGCTTTTGATCAGCTATCACAGTTTAATATAGCCAGAAAGGCAACAATCAATTTTCTTGGGCAGTTTATTTTTGCAACGAGGTATTATTTTGCTGAGCAAAAGTAGGGTTATACTATGGCATGTTCCAATTGTGATAAAACAGGTATAGGTAAAATGAAATATAGAAATAGGAGAAAGAAGTTATGGAAGAATTTCGTTATTGTCGTCAATCAAAGGTTATTCAAAATCATCGGATTTTTCCTTCGGATTTGAATCCTTTTGGCGCTTTATTTGGAGGAAAACTGATGACAATTATTGATGATGCTTCGTCAATTTCCATTACTAGGCATTGTAGAAGAGGAGCTGTGACCGCTTCTATTGATCAGATGAATTTTTTAAACCCATTGCAAAGTAATCACTCAGTGTGTGTGGAATCTTACGTGTCTGGCACGCATCATAAATCGATGGAAGTTTTCGTCAAAGTTATCGGAGAAGACCTTGTTACAGGAGAGCGTTATTTAGCAGCGACTTGTTTTACGACTTTTGTGGCCATTCCTTCGCATATGAATGAGGAAAAAGAATTTATTGTGCCTAAAGTAACGCCACAAACAGAAGAGGAAAAGCTAGTATGTGATGGTTATGAGAAAAGAAGAGTAAAGAGACTTGCTGAGCAGTCAGAGTATAAGGATTTTGTGACAAAACTTTCAACAGAACTGCCGTGGTAAATATAAAAAGTGAACGTAAAATGACTTCCAACAAACAAGAAGTTCTCTTGTTTGTTGGCGTTTTTTTATAATTAATGATTCAAAAATTAATTAACTGTTGAAAGCGGTATCAAATTATTTTAAAATAAAATAAGGCGAACCTAAAATTAAAATAGAATGAAAGAGGTTTTTATGAAAATATACTCTGCAGAGAAAGAAGAATACCTGAAATTAATTGATAAAAATCAAGCTGAAGAGGGAACTGTCCGAAATCATAAGTTAGCTGAACAACTAGGCATAGCTAATTCTTCGGTAACTGAAATGTTTCTTAAAATGTCACAAAAAGGGCTAATAGTATACAAACCCTATAAAGGGGTGAAACTTACAGAAGAAGGGGCAGCACATATATTTTATGGCAAACCTAAAAAATAAGTCGACAACACCATAACTATTATAGTATTTTAACTTTAATAGGTTTGATTCCTATAAAAAATAAATGATAATGAATCTCGTTATCAAAAAGAATGGAGAGAAGGTATGAAAAAATCTGTCAGTTTATTGTTGACGGCTATGTCGTTATTCATTCTAGCTGCTTGTGGTGGCTCTAACGGAGGTAATGAAGGAGGAAATGCTGATGAGGCTGAAGGAACACCAACTGTTACTGTTACTACTTCCTTTTTACAGGACATGGTGACTCAATTGGCTGGAGATCAAGTAGAGATAGAACAAGTGATTCCAGCTGGAGAAGATCCTCACTTATACGTTGCTACACCGGATGATATGAATTTGTTAGAATCAGCGGATTTAGTATTATATCATGGCTTGCATTTTGAAGGACAAATGGTGGATGCTTTAGAGAATACTGGAACGGCCGTAACAGAAGAAGTTCCAGAATCCGAATTAACAACGATGGAAGAAGATGGCTCAGAAGTTGTCGATCCTCACTTTTGGTTTGATATCGATTTATATAAACAAGCAGTAGATGAAGCAGCTGATGAGTTAGTCACTTTATTAGACGATGAAAATATTACAGAGAATGCGGAAGAGTACAAACAAGAATTAGATGAGTTAGATCAAGAAAACGCAGACAAAGTCAGTGAAATTCCTGAAGAAGGACGCTACTTAATTACCCCACATGATGCCTTTAATTATTTTGCTGAAAGTTATGGTATGGAAGTAGTTGCGCCACAAGGTGTTAGTACAGAATCAGAAGCATCTAATGCAGATATATCAGCAACAGTCGATTTTATTGTTGATAACGAAATAAGTGCTGTTTTTGCGGAGTCTACGACCGATCCAGCACGTATGGAACGATTACAAGAAGACGTTGAGGCAAACGGTGGAGAAGTTGAAGTTGTCAGTGGTGAAGGACAAGAGCTTTTCTCAGATTCATTAGCGCCAGTAGGTGAAGATGGAGACACTTATATAGATATGTATCGTCATAATGTTGACTTAATTGTAGAACATTTGAGATAAAAGGAGTCCTATCATGTCAAATGTAGTTGAAATAAAAAATTTAAATATGGCTTATAATGACAGCCCTGTACTTTGGAATATTAATTTATCCATTGCCAACAATAGCAAAACAGCTATTGTTGGTCCCAATGGGGCGGGTAAATCGACTTTGATTAAAGGAATTTTGGGCCTTTTGCGTCCAATTTCTGGCAAAGTGAAGATTCTTGGTCATGACTATAAAAAAGTGTATAAAAAAATAGCCTATGTTCCTCAATCAAATAGTGTTCATTGGGATTTTCCAACAACCGTGCTAAGTGTAAAATTTATTGAGGTTCCCTCTAGACGAATAAAAAAGAAACCGTTACTCTATTCATTGGGCTGACAGGCACTAATGAATAAAGGCGGTTTCTTATGGATTCTATTGTAACAGATTTAGTGGAAGTAATGAAGAAGGAAAGAAATTTTTTAGCAAGAGAAAGAGCCATGATGATTTTTTTTGCGCAACTGATAGCGACAATCACCCAACTAGCTTTTCAAACGCTCGATGAAGAAATTTGTGCCCAATGGAAGAAAGAAGGCTTTCGCGTCGACCGCAAAAGCGAAAGAACCATCACC
>NZ_KE384092.1:0-17163 GCF_000423785.1 Tetragenococcus muriaticus DSM 15685
TCTTGGTTATCTTCAATCCAATCACTAGCAGCTTCTTCTGGGTCAGTACCATCTTCAATTTCTAGCATTACTTCGTTGATATCATCTTCGGTCCATTCGAAGTTATCCAATATGCTATAAACCTCTGGCATGTCATCTTCTAGCCCTTCGCGAACCATTGTATGAATACTTTCAGCATCCCCCATGGTTCCTTCTGGGTCTTCAAGATATTTTAAATCGTAACGAGAGAACATCCAATGTGGCGACCAACCAGTAATCACAATTGGATCTTCATTTTGAATCGCACTACCCAATTGTGAGGTCATCGCACCACTAGAAGAAGGAGTTACTTCCCAATCAGACAAGTTATCATAAGTATCTACTGTATCTTCAGCCGCAGCAACTACACCAGCACCTGGTTCGATACCGATAATTTCTTGGTCTGGTACTTGGTCATCCAAGTCTTCAATTGAATCTACATCCATATATTCAGGTACAACAATTCCTAATTGAGCTGCGTCTGGCAAGTTTGGACCTAAGTCTTCCACTTGGTCTCCAAATTCTTCGTATTGTGCTTCGTGAGTCACTGGTAGCCAACCTGCAACCATACCATCAGATTCACCATTAGCTACTGCTTCCCACATTACAGCATTATCTAAAGGTGTGATGTTTACATTATAACCCATATCTTCTAAGACTTGAGCTACAACGTTTGTGGAAGCAACTTCTGTATCCCATTCTACATAAGATAATTCAACAGTGTCACCACCACCTTCTGCATTTCCCCCATCGCCATTACTGCACGCGGCTAATAAAAATACCGAACTTAGAGCCAACATACTTACAAACTTTTTCTTCAAAATAAAACATCCTTTCATAAATATTAAAAACTGCCAAAAGATTTTTTATTTGCTTATTACTTACAAATAGAAAACCTTCTTTATTCATTCTTCATAGAAGACGAAATTATTTTTAATCATCGTTTGAACTATTGTTACTTGTATTCAGATTTTGTGTAAACCGGTCCATAATAATCGCCAAAATAACGATAGCTATACCGTAAACAAACCCATTTCCTACTTGTGAACGTTGAACAGCGGATAATACGCCTTGTCCAAGTCCAGGTGCTCCGATCATTGAAGCAATCACAACCATAGACAATGCAAGCATTAAAGTTTGGTTAATACCGGCAAAAATATTTCCCATAGCCAAAGGAATTTCTAATTTAAATAACTTTTGCCAGGCAGTACCACCAAAAGAATCTGAAGCTTCCACTAATTCCGTAGGCACTTGTCGAATCCCTAAGTTGGTCATTCGTACGGTGGGTGGCAAGGAGAAGATCACTGAAGCAAACACCCCAGGCACCATGCCGATACCAAAGAAAGCTACCGCTGGAATCAAATAAACAAAACCTGGCATGGTCTGCATGAAGTCAAGTATTGGTGTAATAATACTTTTGGCAATTTCGCTTTTTGACATTAAAATCCCTGAAGGAACACCAATAATGACCGAAATCAAACTAGAAATAATAACCAATGTAAGAGTACTTAATAAGTCAGACCATAGTCCTTGATTGTAAATAAGCAATAAACCAATGAATGTAAATGTCGGTAACTGCCATTTTTTGCCGCCAAGGAAAAAAGCAGCTATAGTAACTAATACAATAAAAAGCAATGGGGGTATAAATGACAAGCCAGTTGTCATTCCATCCATTATCGTTTGTCCCAGTGTTTGTAAGAATGAGAAAAATGCTGCCCAGTGTTCGGTTAGCCAGTCAACAATATTATCTACCCATTCTGAAAAAGGAATCTCATTTTGTAGAAAATCAAGCATCAGCGCTCACTCCTTCCTTATCCGCTGCTTCTTCGGTTTCAGTGGTACTCTGACTGTCATTGTCCTTGGTATCTATATCGGTCATTGCACCAATTACGCTACCACGAACCACAACACCAACAACGCGATCTTCTTCATCCACAACAGCAAGGGGAGCAGCAGAGTCTGAAATCATATCAAAGATATCCGTGACTAAGGTATCTTTCTCCACTTTTCGTACGTTCTTATCTATCACTTCTTTAAGCATCTTATCATTTTTACGAGCGTTTAAAGCCTCTTCCGCGGTTAAGCTCCCTTTAAGATACCTTTTGCGGTCCACAGCGAGTAACATACTGATTTCTTCTTTCCGCATCCGTTGTAAAGCAACATTGGGACCGTCGGCTTCTACGTTAATCGTCAAAGCAGGTTCCATAATATTTTCAGCTGTTAAGACCTTGGAACGGTCAATATCTTCGGTAAATTCACGAACGAAATCATTGGCTGGATGAGTCAAGATATCTTCGCCTGTCCCGATTTGCATAATTTTTCCATCTCGCATCAAAGCAATGCGATCTCCAATACGTAAAGCTTCGTTCAAATCATGCGTAATGAAAATAATGGTTTTTTGCATTTTTTCTTGTAGATCCAATAAATCATCTTGCATATCGCGACGAATCAAAGGATCCAACGCCGAAAAAGCTTCGTCCATTAATAACACTTCGGGATTGTTAGCCAATGCCCGTGCTAGACCCACACGTTGTTGCATCCCTCCAGATAACTGATTGGGATATTGGTCTTTTACTGAAAGTAAACCAGAATTATCCAAAGCCTCTTCGGCTTTTTGTCGACGTTCTTCCTTACCAACCCCACGTACTTCTAAGCCATATTCCGTATTCTCTAAAACAGTTCGCTGCGGAAAAAGGCCAAAGTTTTGGAAAACCATATTGAGTTTCGTCCGACGAACTTCCCGTAGATCCTCTTTGGACATTTTCGAGATATCTTCATCATCAATATAAACTTCGCCGGAAGTTGGTTCAATCAAACGATTGATTAAACGAATTAAAGTGGATTTCCCACTTCCCGATAAGCCCATAATGACAAAGACTTCGCCTTCATTTACATCAAAACTAACATCATGGACTCCTACAGTTGCGCCGGTTTCTTCCAAAATTTCTTGTTTGGATTTACCAGCTTTTACTTGTTCAAGAGCTTATTGGGTTCTTCGACCAAATATTTTGGTCAAATGCTCTACCCGAACCTTTGTACTCAAAAATAAACACTCCTTACTTTTCAGCATATTTTCAGAAAGTTACATAAAATGCCTACACTATGCTAACACCAGGTTGCCTCTTTGTCAAAAAATATAGCTTTTTATATTACAGTTTTTATGCTTCCGCTTCTGGATAAAAGAGTTGTTTCATTCGTTGCATGCTTAATTCATTTCCTATAAAATAAATCGTATTTCTGGCACTCAACTTAGCGTAAGGTCCTGGAGAAAGAAGTAATTCTTTACCTGTCTGAATACCAACAATCGTAGCTCCTGTCTTTTGCCAAATATGCAAGTCTGACACACTTCTTTCTAACTCTTGTGCTTCCGAGGTCAGTTTTAATTCAAAAGGAACAAAAGTTGAAATATCATGTACTTTTTTTGTTTGGTTAACTAAAGCGTCTAATGAGTCGGAGAAATTATCTAATTCTTCTCTCTGCCGTTGGACACTATCTAAGAGATCTTGCCGAATCTCTTGAATCGATTGAACATTTTTGTATTTTTCCACAAAAATTTGCGCATTTTCTTTGGAAGATACATAGGTTCCGCTTCCCTGTTGAGCTTCCATGATTCCTAAATCAATCAAGACATTAATAGCTTTACGGGCTGTTTCAGAAGAAGCACTAAAATTACTTGCTAAAGTAGAACGTGCATGAATTTTTTGACCCACTTTGTAACGACCTTCAACAATTCTGTCAGCAATCTCTACGGCTATTTGTTGATAACGTGGCAAAGTCACTCGTTTTGATGATTTTCCATTTTTTTCCATAAGTCCCTTCTCCCAGCTTTTTTAATGGTAATTGCGCAGAAATAATAACATAGTTATTCAAATGAAAGCAAGAAACAGCCTTATCGATGATCACAACTAGTTAAAAATACTCCTAAATAAAAGAAATTGCTAAAAACTTGTAAGACAACATTTATTTTCTTAAACATTGACCTCTTGGAAATCATACCGAATATCCTAGTAATTTTAATACCTAGGCACTGATATTATGAATAACTCCCAAGAAGAAAAAAGTATGGTCAAAACGCAAAAAAGAGGATATCCTATGCCCAGGATACCCTCCAAAAGCTGATAAATAAGCATTCTCACTATTCGCCAGCATTGGCGTCTTTGAAACCGTACTTTTTGTTGAAACGGTCTACTGGGCCATCTGCTTGCGTGAATTTTTGTCTTCCAGTGTAAAACGGATGGGAATCAGAAGTAACTTCCACACGAATAACTGGGTAAGTGTTTCCGTCTTCCCATTCAATTGTTTCATCTGAGCTTTTTGTCGAACCTGACAAAAATTTAAATCCGGTCGTTGAATCCATAAATACAACTGGATGATATTCTGGATGAATACTTTGTCTCATAATGACTACTCTCCTTTGCCCTGAGTTATTTACTAAATCAGAGTTATTTCTTTGTAACATGAACATATTAACATTTTTTATTATGGGATGCAATTCATTCTTATAAGCTTTTTCTACTGAAAAAATTATCTTTTATTGCTTCTTTTGGTTTTCTTGTCCGTAAAAGAAACGTCTTGGAAACTATCGAGGAATTCTTGATTTGTTTTGGTTTTCTTTAAAAAATTGATAAATTGTTCGGTATATTCTAAGGAATCTCCTAGCATGTTATTACGCAAACGCCAAGTTTCTTCTAATTGTTCTGGACTCATTAATAGTTCTTCTTTACGTGTGCTAGAACGTTTAAGGTCAATTGCCGGAAAGATGCGTCGTTCCGCTAGTTGTCGAGAAAGATGCATTTCCATATTCCCTGTACCTTTAAATTCTTCATAAATCACGTCGTCCATCCGGCTACCCGTATCTACTAGAGCGGTAGATAAAATTGTCAAGCTACCGCCTTCTTCAATGTTTCTAGCTGCACCAAAAAACTTTTTAGGTTTGTACAAAGCAGCAGGATCAATCCCACCACTTAATGTCCGTCCACTAGGAGGTACCACCAAATTATATGCACGTGCTAAGCGGGTAATACTATCCATTAAAATAACTACATCCCGTTTATCTTCTACTAAACGCATCGCCCGTTCTAAAACTAATTCAGATACACGTGTATGGTTATTAGGCTGTAAATCAAAAGTAGAATAAACAACGTCACCATCGACACTTCGCTCTAAATCTGTCACTTCTTCGGGACGTTCGTCAATTAAAAGAACAATTAATTCAACGTCGGGATTGTTTTCGGTAATACCATTAGCTACTTCTTTTAAAATGCTCGTTTTACCTGCTTTTGGAGGAGCTACAATGAGCCCACGTTGTCCAAATCCTACAGGGGAAAATAAGTCCATTATTCGCGTTGACACCCGACCCGGAGTGGTTTCTAAAGTAAAGGGTTCTTCTGGATAAAGAGCGGTTAAAGCTGGAAAGTGAGGGCGTTTTTTTGCTTCTTCTGGATTTTTACCATTAACACTTTCTACATGCATCAGCCCATAGTATCGTTCTGACTCTTTTGGTGGACGCGCTTTACCTGCCACCTTATCACCATTTCTCAAACCAAAACGTCGAATTTGGGAATTAGAAATATAAATATCTTCTGCGCTCGGTCCATAATTAATCGGACGTAAAAAACCATAACCATCTTGCGAAATAATGTCTAGAATTCCTTCCATATAAAAGAATCCTTGTTTTTCTGCTTGTGCTCTAATAACAGCAAATGACAACTCTTTTTTATTCATTTGACTATAATAAGAAATCTTGAAATCTCGCGCATAATTATAAATTTCTTTTAACGTCATGTTATCTAATTCCGCCATTGTTAAATAATCGCTCATTTCGTCTCCCCTTTCATTTCTATATCGGCGCCTAAATTGATTAGTTTATCAATAATATGATCATAACCGCGTAAAATATATTCTACCTTGCTAATTGTAGTTGTTCCTTCAGCCATTAAACCAGCAATAATCAAACAAGCTCCAGCCCGCAAATCAGAGGCTTCAACTTCTGCTCCATGTAATTGGCTAGGTCCATTTACAATCATCGTGTTCCCTTCAATAGAAGCGTGCGCTCCCATACGTACTAATTCAGGGATATGGTTGGTTCTTTTAGAATAAATTGTATCAACAATTTCAGAAGTTCCGTTAGCTTTTAACAAAAGAGAAGTAAGTGGCTGTTGCAAATCAGTTGGTAAGCCTGGGTAAGGGTAAGTTTTAACGGCTGTCGGTTGCAAATGTTGTGTTTTAGGAACATAAATCGTATCTTCGGTAATTTCTAACTCTACGCCTATCTCTTCTAATTTAGAAATATAGCTATCTAAATGTTCATAAATAACATTTTTGATCTTAACACCTTCGCCACAAGCAGCTGCTATAGCTAAATAAGTTCCAGCTTCAATACGATCTGGAATAATTGCATGGCGACAACCATGTAAATGATCTACACCTTCAATACGAATTTCATCGGTGCCTGCTCCACGAACTTTGGCTCCCATATTATTTAACAGCGTAGCTACATCAATAATTTCCGGCTCTTTTGCTGCATTTTCAATAATGGTACGTCCTTTAGCTTTTACCGCAGCTAACATAATATTAATCGTAGCTCCGATAGAGACCATATCTAAGAAAATACGATCTCCTTGCAGGCCCTTTTCTTGAGTACGCAAATACATCGCACCATGTTCATTCGTCACTTGCGCACCTAATGTTTCAAAACCTTTCATATGTAAATTAATTGGACGAGGGCCTAAATCACAACCACCTGGCAAACCTACAACACCTTCACCGAACTTGCCTAACAATGCCCCCATAAAATAATAAGAAGCACGCAAACTATTAATTTTTCCATTTGGCATTGGAACTGACACGATATGGGTTGGATCAATTTCTAGTTGATTATTCGCAAAAGCCGTTTTAACACCCATAATTTCGAGGATTTCTATTAGAGAGTGAACGTCTTGGATATCAGGGACACCTTCTAAAGTGACTGGAGAGTCTGCTAAAATCGCAGCGGGGATTAGTGCTACGGCACTATTCTTAGCTCCACTGACAGTAACTTCACCTGACAACGGACGAGCGCCGTGAATCTCAATTTTTTTCATCTTTTTCACCTATTAGTTATTATTTGGTTTAAATCCGCATATATTCTACCATAACGCGGAATGGGAAAAAAGCTAAAAAACTCACGGATCAATCATATGATCCGTGAGTGCCATTACAAAATTTACGCTTTGTTAGTTGAACCAAACCAATCAATATGGTTTTTCGCTTCTTTAATGATGGCTTCTTTACCTGGTGCTAATAATTTACGAGGGTCAAAACCTTTACCTTCTTGGTCCTTGCCTTCTTCAATGTATTGACGTGTTGCTCTAGCAAATGCAATTTGGAATTCAGTATTAACATTTACTTTGGAAATTCCCATTGTAATAGCTCTTTCAATTTGATCTTGCGGAATTCCTGAACCGCCGTGTAATACTAATGGAACATCTTTTCCTACAGCTTCAGTGATTGCTTGCAAATGATCAAAATCTAGGCCTTTCCAATTTTCAGGATATACCCCATGAATATTTCCAATACCACAAGCTAAAAAGTCAATTCCTGTGTTAACCATTTGGATACATTCGTCAATATCAGCTAATTCGCCAGTACCAACAATACCATCTTCTTCTCCGCCAATAGTTCCTACTTCACATTCAACAGACATACCTTTAGCATGTGCTCTTTCTACAACGTCTTTCGTTTTTGCTAAGTTTTCGTCAAACGGAAGAGAAGAACCATCAAACATAACTGAACTATAACCAGCTTCGATACATTCTAATGCATGCTCATATTCCCCATGGTCTAAGTGAAGAACTACGGGAACAGTAATGTTCATTGATTCGATTAAATTATTTACCATATCAACAACTAACTTATAGCCCCCCATGTATTTTGCAGCGCCCATGGAAGTTTGAATTAATACTGGTGCGTTTTTTTCTTGCGCAGATTGAAGGATCGCTTGTGTCCATTCTAAATTATTTGTGTTATACGCACCGATTGCATATCCATTTTTACGTGCTTCCTTAAAAATTTCTGAGCCTGATACTAATGGCATAATAGTTTCCTCCTAAGTTTTAATAAAACATTTTTTTCAAGCCTTGCTTGTCCAACAACTTTATTTTAGCAAATTATTTGACTTTTTTCTACTAAATCTGGTAGTTTCTATCGATTTTGCAATTTTTTTGCACTTTGAAAGTCATAATTGGAGAAAATTTTCGGAAAAATTGCTCGTTCTTTTCTTTTATTATTGAATGAACATTATATTCTCTTTTCAGTGTTCATTCAGTATCTGAATGGACATTACTTTACCTTTTTAATGTTCATTCGACTACTGATTGAACATTACTTTGGTTTTTTAATGTTCATTCGACTGCTGAATGAACATCAGAACTCCTTTTTAGTGCTCATTCGACAATAAAAAAGCTCGAAAAGCAGTAAGTTATTCGAGCTTTTTTTACTTTCTTAAACTTCTTCTTTTGTTCCCATTGCAGCACCTACAAAAGCTTTTATTAGTCTTTGCGGACGGTTAGGTCGTGAGATTAATTCTGGATGGAATTGGCATCCAATAAAGAATTTATTCGTAGGAATTTCTACGATTTCTGCTAGATGATTATCTGGAGAAACTCCTGAGAAAATCATGCCGTTTTCTGCAAAAATATCACGATACTCGTTATTAAATTCATAACGATGACGATGTCGCTCTTGTACAACTTCTTCTTGATAAGCTTGTGCTGTTTGGGTTCCTTCTTGAATTTTGCAAGGATAAAGGCCTAAGCGTAATGTCCCTCCCATGTCTTCTACACCTTTTTGTTCGACCATAAGATCAATAACGTTATGTGGTGTATAGGGATCTCTTTCCGTTGTATTCGCATTTTCTAATCCTATGACATTTCGTGCGAATTCAACACAAGCCATCTGCATGCCTAAACAAATGCCTAAAAATGGAATATCATTTTCTCGAGCATAACGGATCGTAGCGATCTTACCTTCAATTCCGCGATCACCAAAACCACCTGGAACCAAAATGCCATCTGCATCTTGTAGTTGTTCTGCCACATTCTCTTCTGTAATTTCAGCAGAATTCATCAAATCAATTTGTACTTTAGCATCGTGAGCAAATCCTCCATGCTTTAATGCCTCCATCAATGAAAGATAAGCATCCGGTAGTTCAACATATTTTCCTATTAGAGCAATACGTACTGTTTTTTTCAAATTTAATACCCGGTCGATCAATCCTTGCCACTCACTCATATCAGCTTCTGGCGCATCTAACTTTAAATGATCCAAAACAATCTGGTCCATCCCTTGTTTTTGTAAATTCATCGGAATGGAATACAATGTTTCGACATCTAATGATTCAATCACAGCTTCTGGCGCCACATCACAAAATTGAGCGAGTTTATTTTTCGTACTTTGATCAATAGGTTCTTCTGTTCTTACTACCAATAGATTCGGTTGAATACCTAAACCACGTAGTTCTTTTACACTATGTTGTGTGGGTTTTGTTTTCATTTCGCCTGCCGTTTTTAAATAAGGAATTAATGTCGTATGAACATATAAAACATTGTCAGCACCGACATCTCCTTTCATTTGTCGTAATGCTTCTAGAAAAGGTAAAGACTCGATATCACCTACTGTACCCCCAACTTCTGTTATGATCACATCAGAATCGGTCATATTAGCAGCTCGCATAATTTTTTCTTTAATTTCGTTTGTAATATGAGGAATTACTTGGACAGTCCCCCCTAAATATTCGCCTTTTCTTTCTTTGCGAATGACTTCAGAATAAACTTTTCCAGTCGTCACATTAGAATACTGGTTCAAATTTATATCAATGAATCGTTCATAATGTCCTAAGTCTAAATCTGTTTCTGCCCCATCGTCAGTTACAAATACTTCGCCGTGTTGGTATGGGCTCATCGTTCCTGGGTCGACATTAATGTAAGGATCGAATTTTTGAATGGTTACTTTTAATCCTCGATTTTTCAATAAACGTCCTAATGAAGCAGCTACAATTCCTTTTCCAATAGATGAAACAACGCCGCCAGTTACGAAAATGTATTTGGTCATAATTAAAAACTCCTTATCTTTTTTCAGGTGCCACATTTAGAAATAAAATAAAACTCCCTATTCGAATTGAATAGGGAGCTTTATTTTTTCTAAAACGATCATAGCTCTTTACTATAAGAGCGCCCAGACAAAATATTACCTCGTTCGTTTGAGAAAGTCAATCTTTATTCTTGTTTTTATTAATAAAGTTCCAAGTATTGCTTTCTTTCCCATTCTGATACTGTCTGCCTAAAGGCGGACCATTCCATTTGTTTGGCCTCAAGAAAGTTTTCATAAATGTGAGACCCTAACGCTTCAATGATAACCGAGTCATCTTTTAATTCTTTTAACGCATTATGCAAGGTCGAAGGTAAATCAAAGATTTGAGCTTTTGTCCGTTCTTCTTCTGACATCACATAAATGTTACGACTCACTTCTTCTGGTGGGACTAATTCATTTTGTATTCCATCAAGCCCAGCCTCAACTAAAGTAGCTGATGCTAAATAAGGATTAGCTGATGGATCGACGGAGCGCAATTCTAAGCGTGTAGACATTCCACGTGAAGAAGGAACACGAATTAAAGGCGAACGATTATGTCCAGACCACGCTACATGCACCGGTGCTTCATATCCAGGCACTAAGCGTTTATAAGAATTTACTGTTGGATCACAAACAGCAGTATAAGCACGTGCATGTTTGATTAGCCCTGCCAAAAATTGGTAAGCTGTAGTACTTAGCTCCATTTCACCACTTTCATCGTAAAAAGCGTTTTGTTCTCCTTTAAATAAAGACATATTACAATGCATACCCGATCCAGCAATACCATCCATCGGTTTAGGCATGAAAGTCGCATGTAATCCATATTCTCGGGCGATCGTTTTTACTACTAATTTAAAAGTTTGGATATTATCACATGCATCAATCGCATCCGCATATTTAAAATCAATTTCATGCTGCCCCGGAGCTGCTTCGTGATGAGAAGCTTCTACTTCAAACCCAAGTTTTTCTAATTCTAGCACGATATCTCGGCGACAATTTTCGCCTAAATCCATAGGAGCAAAGTCAAAATATCCTCCATGATCATTTAAGTTTGTCGTAATATTTTCGTCTTTATCCAATTGAAATAAGAAAAACTCGGGTTCTGGTCCTAGTTCAAAAGAGGTGAAACCTAACTCTTGCATACGAGACAAGACACGTTTTAAATTCCCCCGCGGATCCCCTGCAAAAGGCGTTCCATCTGAATTATAGATATCACAGATTAAACGAGCAACTTTGCCGTGCTCAGCTTCCCATGGAAAAATCATCCAAGTGGTTAAATCAGGATATAGGTACATATCACTTTCTTCAATGCGTACAAATCCTTCAATAGAAGAACCATCAAACATCATCTTATGATCTAAAACTTTATCAATCTGACTAATCGGAACTTCTACATTTTTTATCATACCGCTAACGTCGGTAAACATTAAACGTAAAAACCGGACATTCTCGTTTTGAGCAATCTCTTTGATTTCTTCTGCAGTATAGTCTACTTTGGGCATAAAAATTTTTCCTTCCTTTTTCCGCGGTTTTTTAGTAGTAAACCTGTCTCTTACAATTGGGGGCCTTTCATACCAAATGGATTTTGGCTTTTTTGACTTAATCCACCTTGTGAAAGGATTTCATCGTAAAAGATACGCCTAACATCTTTATCTGTAAGTGGTTGCTTGCTCTTGGCCTTTTTTTCTTCTTCTTTTTGCTTTTTATATACATGCTTTATTCCTGCCATATTGAGTCCTTCAGCAAGATAGTCTTTAATTTCAAGCAATACATCAATATCATTTAAAGAATATAAGCGTCGGTTCCCTTCGCTTCTTTCTGGATGAATCAAGTCTTGTTCTTCATAGTAACGAATTTGTCGAGCTGTTAAATCCGTTAACTTCATGACTGTACCAATTGGAAAAACAGACAACGAACGTCGTAGCTCTTTTTCACTCATACGCTTTCTCCTCTTTCCTGATGTTGGTCAATCTACTTAGTAACTATACCAATTGCTAGAGCACCTGTCAACTAATTATGTAACAAAACCTGACACAAAAAAAGTAACAACAAAAAACTCTTTTGCTGCTACTTTTTTTGATTCATTTTCGTAATGGCAAAAGAATTTTCTTTAGCAAAACCTTTCACCACATATTGCTGAGTGCTTTCATCAAAATCAGTTGTTATAACTAATGTGTTTTCCTTCAGTTTTTCTAACAAGCGCCCTTCATCTGGAGCTAAAACGAGAGTATAAGGTTGCAGTTTTTCTTTCATAATAGATTGGATAGCGTTTGTAAGCTTCTCTTTACTATCAGGATCATTGGCTGAAAGCAACACATGAGGATATTGCGTAGGCACAAACTGCTTTTCGTCAATTATATCCGCTTTATTATAAATTGCCAAAACAGGAACATGACGCAAATTTAAGTCCTCCATCAATTGGAGTACTGTTTGTTCTTGTTGTTGCCGATTAGCAGCAGACGCATCTATTACATGCAAAATTAAATCCATGTTTTGACTTTCTTCCAAAGTAGAATGAAAAGCATCTACCAACTGAGTTGGCAAATCTTGGATAAAACCTACAGTATCTGTCACAGTCACTTCAAATCCATCAGGCAAACGCCATTTTTTCGTTAATGGATCTAATGTAGCAAATAGCTGATCTTTTTCATAAGTGTTTGCACTAGTCAATAAATTTAATAATGTCGATTTTCCTGCGTTCGTATATCCAACTAGACCAATTTGATATACTTCTTGTTCATTTCGTTGTTGACGCGTACGTCGGCGATGCTCTTCGACTTCTTTTAACTCCTGACGAATGCTTGTCATTTTTTTACGAATTAAACGACGGTCTGTCTCTAATTTCGTTTCACCAGGGCCTCTAGTTCCGATACCACCGCCTAAGCGAGACAAAGTCTTCCCTTGTCCAATAATTCGAGGAAATGAGTATTCTAATTGGGCCAATTCAACTTGTAATTTTCCTTCTTTAGAACGGGCACGCTTAGCAAAAATGTCTAAGATTAATTGGATACGATCAATCGTTGGTGTTTCCAAGAAATTTTCAACGATTTGTCCTTGACGTGGTGTTAATGCACGGTTAAAAATGACTAAATCAATGTTTTCCTTATCAATAATTTGTCGCAATTCTTCCATTTTCCCCTTGCCGATAATTGTCTGATGATCGACTTGATCTCGATTTTGTTCGACAGTTGTAATAACTTCTCCATGTGCTGTTTTTGCCAAATTAGCTAACTCTGCCATAGAATCGTCAAAGGTAAGATAATTTTCCGCGGTTTTTAATCCAACTAAAACGACTCGCTCTTTTTTTGTCATTTCACACCTCCAACCAATGACATACTTCATTTTCTATCTTTGTAAATGCTTCAGGATTTTCGAGTAAGTCAAACCAACAAAAAGACATGCGATTGTAAAACCAAGTAAGCTGCCTTTTGGCGTAACGTCTTGAATTTCTTTTAATCTGTTCTTTTATTTCAGTTAACGTCTGTTCGCCGGAAAAGTAAGGGAGGAATTCTTTATAGCCGATCCCTTTAGCTGCTTGACTCTCAGGAAAGCGTCTAACAAATTCAGCCTCTTGTAGTAAACCCTTTTGTATCATATCTTCTACGCGTTGATTTATTCTTTCATATAAAACAGACCGCTCTGTGCTTAGACCGATCATAAAACTATCGTATAATTTTTCTGGCTTTTTTTTAGGAGCAGTGATACTTTCTCCTGTTGTTTCCATCACTTCTAGTGCGCGAATAACTTTGCGCTGATTATTCATATGGATCTTTGTGGCTGCTAAGGGGTCCTTTTCTTGCAATAGTGCAAAAAGTGCTTCAGTTCCTTTATCTTGAGCGAAGTTTTCATATTTTTGACGAATACTTTCGTCTTTTTTTTGAGCACCTAATTGATAATCATAAAGGAGAGATTGAATATATAAGCCAGTCCCTCCTACAAGAATAGGTAACTTTCCTCTACGGTATATTTCAGCAATTTTTTGTCTAGCCTGTGTTTGAAAATCGGCCACAGAATATTGCTCTCCAATATCACAAATATCAATTAAATGGTGACAAATACCTTGTTTTTCCTCTTCTGTAATTTTAGCCGTACCTATATTTAAGCCACGGTAAATTTGCATAGAGTCTCCACTGATTACTTCCCCATTAAATTGCTGAGCTAGACGAATACTAAGTGCAGTTTTTCCTACAGCTGTTGGACCTGCAATAACTAACACTTTTTTCATGTTCTTTGCTGATTCCTTTTCTTAGCCGATAACATTTTTTCTGGGTAATCTGAAAATACACCAGCTACTCGCAAATCCATAACTTTAGCTAGTGTTTCTTCATCATTAACTATCCAAGGACGAACATCAATAGGATAATTAGGAACTTCTGCGTCATGATCTAACGCCCAGTCAGTTCGTGGGTGGATTCCTTTAATATAAGAACGATCTAAAGCCATCGTCGGAGCTTCTTCTGAATCAACCATGACAAGATCTATACGCGTTTTAGGCTCAAGTTTATGAATCCGCTCCAAAGTATCCACGTTCATACTACAATACCAATAAGTAAACGGCCATTCTTGGCTGGTCATGAGATTTGAAACTTTTTCTTCAATACCAGGATATTCTTCAACACTTGTTTTCAATTCGATTTCTACAATTCCTCGGTAATTTCGAGCGATAAATAAGTCGACTACCTCTTTAAGTGTAGGAACTTTGGTTGAGTCGTATTTGTCATCAAACCAACTTCCTGCATTTAGTGCTTTTATTTCTTTAAGTGTTTTATCCTTAATAGCACCTTTGCCGTTTGTCGTACGATTGACTTGTTCATCGTGCATAACAACAATCTCATCGTCTTTGGTCAATTGAACGTCTAATTCAATTCCTTCAGCGCCCGCTCGAATTGCTTCAGCAAAAGAAGGCAGGGTATTCTCTGGCCTTGTTCCACTGGCTCCTCTATGAGCAAAAATTTTCATCGAACTCACTCCAATCAGAGCTATTGTAACACGTATAGAAAAAATCAACAAAAAAGATAAAGAAGCCAGGAAAACACTCGCTTCTTTTATCCTTTATAATGGTTTGGAAAAGTAAGTTAGTGGTTCGTCGCTTAATTTTTTCATTTCATTTTTCTTTTCATAAATCATTTCCGTTAATTCATCAGAGAGTTCTTCGACTAACATGCGTGCTCCTTTAAATGTGTATCCTCCAATTTGAACTGTTTCTTCAGGAGATAGAACGACTTTACGTGTAGCGATTCTTTTGAAAAACTCATCCAAAAAATAATTCGGTAAATAAAAACTATTTTGCGCCGCAAACGAATGCAAATAGATATAATCATCTACCGTAATATAACAATCATCAAAAGCATTAAAACTAGTATATTGTTCCATCATAATGACACGTTTATCTAAAATTTCTACTACTTTTTTATTTAATAATACTAATGTTTCAATCTCTTTGACTTTATGCTCAAGCAAACGTCGTCTTTCATCCTTACGTTGATCAAATCGTATACGTAAATTAAATGCAATGGTTACCACAAGTGCACCAATCAAAACTCCTAATAGACCTACAAAAAACACTCTCATCTAACTTGCCCCCTCGTTTAATCGTTACTAATGATTTTATCTTACCAAATTTTTTCTTTTATATCCAAGGTTTTATATTTGACCTTTATTGACCAAGTGTGTATACTAGCTATTAGAAAAAGTTTATTTGACGTGATATAATATTATTTAAACGTCAAAATTTTCTATGAACGAAAGGAAGGAACATTATATGAATTTGATTCCAACAGTCATTGAACAATCATCTCGCGGAGAAAGAGCGTATGATATTTATTCTCGCTTATTAAAAGACCGCATTATTATGTTAAGTGGCGAAGTCACTGACGATTTATCTAACTCCATTATCTCGCAACTACTATTTTTAGATGCGCAAGATTCCGAGAAAGATATTTATCTTTATATTAATTCACCAGGTGGTAGTGTTACAGCTGGCTTTGCGATTTATGATACAATTAACTTTGTCAAAGCAGACGTGCAAACGATCGTTCTTGGTATGGCCGCTTCTATGGGAAGCTTCTTACTAACAGCTGGTACCAAAGGCAAACGTTTTGCTTTACCAAATGCTGAAATTTTGATTCACCAACCATTAGGTGGTGCTCAAGGGCAAGCAAGTGATGTTGATATCGCTGCTCGTCATATCTTAAGAACCCGGGATCGTTTAAACGAAATCTTGGCTGAACGTACAGGTCAACCAATCGATGTCATTGAACGCGATACCGATCGTGATAACTATATGTCTGCTGAAGAAGCAAAAGAATATGGTTTGATTGATGAAATTATGACTAACAAATAAACAATAAATAAACGTGCCATTGTCTTGACTAAATTTAGTGAAGGCAATGGCTTTTTTGCTTATCGATATTATTCACTCCTATTTTCATATTTAAGGTATTTTCCATTTAGATAATCTCGTCCTAATTGGCAATAATGATCCACATTTTCTTTATTAGCTTTGATTTCTTCCAGCGTTAATTCTCGGATCACTTTTGCTGGACGACCTAAAGCTAGAGAATTAGGCGGAATAACGGTTCCTTGCGTGACTAAAGAACCTGCGCCAACCATACTGTTTTCCTCCACTACTTTATTATTCATAACAATAGATCCCATGCCGATTAAAACGCCATCTTTAACTTTACAATCATGCAGCAAACATTGATGGTCTACTGTGATATTATTACCCACCTCACAAGGAGCATCATAGTCCACATGAATCACCGATAATAATAGGGGCGTAATCCCATCCCCCCACGAAGAACACTATTAAACCAAACAGTAACCTCTGTGTCTAAAGTAACATCGCCTACAATAGTCGCATTTTTTGCAATAAAATTTTTCATTATTTTTCCCTTCTTTCAATTTAGCTAAAAACCTTTAATCATAAATAAAGGTTCTTTTGATAAACTTAAACTCCCCCGTTCTTAATAAAGCAAGATTTCCTATGTAGATAATATTGATTGTTTAAAGAAACTAGAATCTTTTAATCAATAA
>NZ_KE384092.1:17413-23760 GCF_000423785.1 Tetragenococcus muriaticus DSM 15685
ATAAAGAAAACAAGATCCTTTAATCAATAACGAGAAATTGGATAAAATAACTGAAATTCATTGTTCAATAATAAGTTAAAAAACCAAATCAACTTATTTATGAACTTTCCCTTAATTTTCCTTTTTTACAGAATAAAGTAACTCCTATTAAATAAAAAAACGACGCCAACTTTTGTCAGCGTCGCGTTTTTCTATTATTCTTGATGAGCAAATTGGCTATTATATAAATTCGCATAAAAGCCATTTTTAGCAAGTAATGTTTCATGATCCCCTTGTTCAATAATGGATCCGTGGTCCATAACTAAAATCAAATCAGCATCACGGATCGTTGACAAGCGATGGGCAATGACAAAACTTGTTCGACCTTTCATGACTTGATCCATCGCTTTTTGAATGAGCGCTTCAAGCCGAGTATCTACAGAACTTGTCGCTTCGTCTAATATCAAAATAGCAGGATCAGAAATCACAGCTCTTGCGATCGTCAATAATTGTTTTTGTCCTAAAGAGATATTATCTCCTTCAGAAGCAATCTCCATATTATAGCCTTCTGGTATAGTGCGAATAAAATGATCAACATTCGCTGTTTTAGCGGCGTCGACGACTTCATAATCGGTGGCATCTAATTTACCAAAACGGATATTATCTGCAATCGTACCGCCATACAGCCAAGCATCTTGCAATACCATACCAAACAATGAACGAACATCGCTTCGGTTCATTTGTTTCGTATCAATGCCGTCAATTTTGATCGCACCTTCATCCACATCATAAAATCGCATCAATAAATTAATAATCGTTGTTTTTCCAGCGCCTGTAGGTCCAACAATAGCCACCGTCTCCCCTGCGTTGACGCTAAGGTTTAAGTCTTCAATCAATGGTTCATTTGCTTTATAAGAAAAGCTAACATGATCAAATTCTACATCACCGCGAATATGTTCTGGCAAAGGCACTTCGTCTTCACTGGCTTCTTCTTCCTCTTCATCCAAGACTTCAAAAACACGTCGTGAAGAAGCAGAAGCACTTTGTAGCATGGCGGATAGTTGCGTAATATTCCCCATTGGTTGACTGACTTGCCAAATATATTGAATAAAGGCTTGTAATTGACCAACAACAATGGCGCCGCTTAGGACAAACAAACTGCCGACAACGGCAATAACAATATAAGTTAAATAAGCTGTCGATTGAACTAACGGCATCATTAGGCCAGAAATAAATTGAGCTCTAAAACCATTATTTTTTACTGAACGGTTAACTTCTTTAAAGTTTTCTGCCGTTGCCTTTTCTTGTCCAAATAGTTTAGTAACATTAAAACCTGTCATGTGTTCTTGAACAAAACCATTCATTTCACCTAAGGCATTTTGCATACCATTAAAGTATTTTTGGGACCTTGAAATAATAAAACGAGAAATAAAGTAAGAAGCTGGAATCATAATTATAGCAGCTAATGCCATATAAACATTAATATAAAACATCATTGAGACTGATAGAACAATGCTCAAAAAGGCATTAACTAATTGAACTAACGACTGTTGTAAAGCTCCGCTGACGACGTCGACATCATTTGTTACCCGAGAAAACACATTCCCTTGTTGTCGAGTATCAAAATAAGAAACGGGCAAACGATTGATTTTGTGAGAAATATCTTCCCGCAAGTCTTTCATTGCCGATTGAACAACGCCAGTCATTAACAAACCAGCAGCCAATCGAGACCCACCATAGCCAACACCGATAACGATAATCGCGATGACGGTTTGTTTAATGTAATCAAAATTGATCGGGTCTCCATTTGAAAGGTTTCGACTAATTTCTGTTGTCGGAAGACCAGTCACATAAGGCAAGGCTGTATTAAAACCAACCGTTGCTATTACCAAAAACATAACCAAAATAAATTTAAATTTATATGGTTTCAAATAATAACCTAGTCGTCTTAAAGAAGAAAAAGTATTCATTTTCCTAACTCCTCCTTC
The DNA here is from genome assembly GCF_000423785.1 of Tetragenococcus muriaticus DSM 15685. Classification (GTDB taxonomy): domain Bacteria; phylum Bacillota; class Bacilli; order Lactobacillales; family Enterococcaceae; genus Tetragenococcus; species Tetragenococcus muriaticus. The sequence goes on from NZ_KE384092.1 coordinate 19,381, forward strand.
GTTAATTGAGACGAAGCAATATCGTAATAAACCGAGCTTGTTTCTAATAACTCTTCATGGGTTCCTTTTCCAACAATATTTCCTTCGTTCAATACAATAATTTCATCCGCATCCATAATCGTGCTAACACGTTGAGCAACGATCAATACCGTAGCATCGGTTGTTTCTTCATTAATTCTTTCGCGCACTTTTGCGTCTGTCGCAAAGTCTAAAGCAGAAAAACTATCGTCAAAAATGTAGATAGACGGTCTTCTTACTACTGCTCTAGCAATGGCTAGACGTTGTTTTTGACCACCAGAAAAGTTTGCGCCGCCTTCAGAAATATGCGTATCTAGTCCATCAGGCAGTTCAGCCACGAAATCACTAGCTTGTGCGATATCCAAAGCTTCTTCTAATTCGGCATCTGTCGCATCTTCTTTTCCGTAGCGCAAGTTTTCTCTAATTGTCCCTGAAAATAGGACAGCTGATTGTGGGATATATCCAATTTTTGCTCGCAAAGCGTCTATATCATAATCACGAACATCAACGCCATCAACTAAGACTTCTCCTTCACTAACATCGTAAAGGCGAGGGATTAATTGAATTAATGTAGATTTCCCACTACCAGTACTACCAATAAAGGCGACTGTTTGACCAGGTTTTGTTGAAAAATCAGCGTCCCGAATCACAGGAGATTCGGCATGTCCTGGATAAGCAAATGTCACCTCATCAAATGCAAGATAACCACTTGTTTCTGTTTGTGTAACCCCATTTTCTTTGGACTTAATGATTGGCTCTGTATCCATTGCTTCTTTAATCCGGTTTGCGGATACGGCCGCTCTTGGATACATCATAAATATGGTAGAAAACATCATAAATGAAAACAAAGCGTGGAAAATATATTCAATAAAAGCAATCAAATTTCCTACTTCTAAAGTACCTTGGTCAATTTGGATACTTCCTTGCCAAATAATATAAGCCATAACAATGTTAAAAAGGAAGAAGAAACCGGGTTGAGCAGAAGACATCAAGCGAAATAGATTTTTAGAACTTTTTTCATAAGCTTTGTTAACTTTATCAAAACGTTCTTCTTCAAAATCTTCATTTACAAATGCCCGAATCACACGCAAGCCTGATAAATTTTCACGTAAAATATTATTAATGCGGTCAAGGTTTCCTTGTTGCTTTCTTGATAGCGGGTTGGAAAATCCCGCAATTGCTACAACACCAATCAATAAGAAAGGTAATACCATTAACACATAAGAAGCTAAACTTCCGCTGGTTCGCAGCACCATAACCAGACTTGCAATAAACATCATAGGCGTCATAAAGCCAGTCCGCAAAAAGTTTTGCATAAATAACATGACCTGATAAGCATCATTAGTTACACGAGTAATTAATGAAGAAACGCCTAACTGTTCATATTCATTGTGAGAATAATCTTGTATTTTCTCAAAAAGGTCTTGGCGAATGGAGGCCGCGACATTCGTAGTTATTCGTGTCATAAAATATCCTAACGAGATATTCATTAACACACCGACTATAACTACAGCTAACATAGTTAAGCCTATTTTTTTAATATAAGCATCATCATTATTGACTACACCCACGTCGATCATTTGACTTAATAGCGTAGGTAACCCTAGTTCAATAATAATAAACCCGAAAACACAAATGAAATTAAAGAATAATAACCCTTTGTTTTTCAAGGTATAATGCACCATTAATTTCAAAATTATTCCCTCCTCTACTTGTACAATTACTTTAAAGATAGCACACAGCAATGAAAAAAGTAAAGAAATAGGACACCCTTTTACCAAGTTTTTTCAATGCTTTTTCATTGTAACAAATGCTTCATTTTCATGTAATTTTCTTGTTTTTACTAGCGCATTTCTATACTTATTTTTATTTGTGTGATAAACTATCCATGGACAATTGGTTATAACTTAAAAGAAGAATTAAGTTACCAAATACGGATTGGAACAGCAATTGCTTATTCAATTAAATAAAAAAGTCAAATAAATATCAAAAGATAATAAAGGAGAAAAAATACATGATTTACAAAGTTTTTTATCAAGAAACAAAAGAACGTAACCCTAAAAGAGAACAAACGCATTCTTTGTACATTGATGCTGACAATGAAGTGGCCGCTCGCCAAGCTGTCGAAGAAAATACCCCATATAATATCGAATACCTACAAGAATTAACTGGAAATCACTTAGAATATGAAAAAGAACATACAGATTTCCATTTAACGGAGTTTTAAAATGAAACTCTCGCTAAAAAACAACGAAACAGGAGTTTTCGCTGTTGGCGGACTTGGAGAAATTGGGAAAAACTGCTATGGGGTTCAATTCCAAGATGAAATTGTCTTAATTGACGCAGGAATTAAATTTCCAGAAGATGAATTGCTTGGCATTGACTATGTAATTCCCGATTACAGCTACATTGTACAAAATATCCAAAAGGTCAAAGCTTTGGTTGTGACTCACGGTCACGAAGACCATATAGGTGGGATTCCTTATTTATTAAAACAAGTAAATATTCCTATCTATGCAGGGCCATTAGCTTTGGCTTTAATTACGAATAAATTAGAAGAACATGGTTTACTACGCGATGCTGAACTTCATGAAATCAATGAAGACACTGTTATTCGTTTTCGTAAAACCTCCGTCAGCTTCTTCCGAACAACACATAGTATTCCTGATGCTTTAGGAATTGTTGTTAAGACGCCGTCGGGAAATATCGTTGAAACTGGTGACTTTAAATTTGACTTTACACCAGTTGGCGAACCAGCAAATTTGCATAAAATGGCTAAAGTTGGTGAAGAAGGCGTACTTTGTTTACTTTCAGACAGTACAAATGCCGAAATTCCTACTTTTACCAAATCTGAAAAAACCATTGGCTCTTCGATAATCAAAATTTTTGAAAAAGTAGAAGGCCGAATCATTTTTGCTAGCTTTGCTTCCAATATTTTTCGTTTACAACAAGCCGCAGAAGCTGCGGTAGCTTATGGACGAAAAATTGCCGTTTTTGGTCGCAGTATGGAAAATGCAATAACCAATGGACAGCGTCTTGGTTATATCAATGTACCAGAAGGAACCTTTGTCGATGCTCGTGAATTAAACTCTTTACCAGCAGACAAAGTGATGATTTTATGTACAGGTTCCCAAGGTGAACCTATGGCTGCTTTAAGCCGTATTGCCAACGGAACACATCGACAAATCCAAATCCAACCGGATGACACAGTCATCTTTTCTAGCTCTCCTATTCCAGGAAATACGACAAGTGTCAATCACTTGATTAACCAATTGCTAGAATCTGGAGCTGAAGTTATTCATGGAAAACTGAATAATATTCACACTTCCGGACACGGTGGCCAAGAAGAACAAAAATTGATGTTACGCTTAATGAAGCCAAAATATTTTATGCCTATACATGGTGAATTTCGTATGTTGAAAATTCACAGCCAGTTAGCAGAAAATACAGGTATTCCTAAAGATCATTGTTTCTTAATGGAAAATGGAGACATGTTGGCTTTAACTGAGGACTCCGCTCGACCTTGCGGACACTTCGATGCTGATGATGTTTATATCGATGGCAGCGGGATTGGTGACATTGGAAATATTGTTTTGAAGGATCGCCGGGTGCTTTCTGAAGAAGGATTAGTTATAGCTGTTGCCACTATCGATAAAAATAAAAAGGAAATTTTAGCAGGTCCTGATATCCTCTCGCGTGGATTTGTTTATATGCGTGAGTCAGGCGAGTTGATTAAAAGAGGTCAAAATATCCTTTACAAGGCACTACGTAATGCGCTGAATCAATCAGATACTAGTGAATATAAACTAAGAGAAGCAATGAGCCAAGCGCTACAGCCATTCCTTGTCGAGCAAACACAACGCCACCCTATGATTTTGTCTATGATCATGACACCAGACGATTAAAAAAGAAACTTAAGACATAAGTCTTTTGAAGAATAAATATCTGAACTATAGAGAAAGGGGTAATAAACAACAATGAACCGATCTCAGTGAATATAGTTCGGATATTTTTGGCTCTTTGTCAACTGGTGTTGGTAAAGAAAACTCGATAAATAAAGGAAGCAGTTAGGCGCTATGGTCTAGCTGCTTTTTTTAGTTTGTATAGGTAAGGGTCCGGGTTGGAAATACTTTCCTCGGTATAAAAAGATCCGTTGCCGAAAGTTCTCAAAGCTATGGAAACCATAAGCGACTCGTTTTAGGACTTTAATAGGATTATTTAAACCTTCTAAAGGACCATTAGAGTAAGGCACCGTTAAAGCCAGCCGGATCTCTTGTCGATACTTGCGAAAGGTCTTGACTACGGGCTGAAACGGGTCAGGAAGCTGAGACAAATCGGTTTTTAATAATTGATCCAAACGTT
>NZ_AUIQ01000033.1 GCF_000423785.1 Tetragenococcus muriaticus DSM 15685
AAAGACTTGTGGTAATAAGTCAAGAGAAAATCCAAAAAAATAAAGTTGATTTTGGACTTTCAAAGGAAAAAAAGAACGCACTGAACTAGACCCGCACCATCACAGGAACGATCGTTCGGGTCGGTTAAAAGGATTCAAAAGCAGCTATTTGCTTTTGCGTTACACGCTCCTTTTTGGCGTGTAGAGTTGGTGATTGCGTAGTAGCACATCCACCAAACGCACTAATTTTCTTGCAGTCATGACAAGGGCTCTTTTGTGTTGAAATTTCGGAACTTCTTTATACTTCTTTAAGTAAAATTCACGATAGGCGGGTTCATTTCGTTGGACCGAGTTGGCAGCTTCAACTAAGTAATAACGAAGATACTGATTTCCCGACATAACTCGTGGTGTTCGTTCCGATTCATAGTCGCCTGATTGCGATTTTTTCCAGAATAGGCCGGCATATTTAGCTATTTGCGCTTGTGTTTCAAATCGATCAATTTGACCGATTTCGGCGATAATACCTGCCGCGTAAACCGAACCAATACCCGGCACGCTTTTCAAGCATTGTCCTTCTGGAATAATGTCAAAAAGGGATTCAATCCCATTTTCTAACGCTTTGACCTGGTTTTTAAGTGTTTGAATCAGTTTGGCATAGGTGGCCAATACGATGTCAATCGAATCCTGCACGACCTTGCCCAAACGATAAGAGTCACGAATCGCCTTTTGGATGGATGCCGCTACTTTTTCTGGCTGACGAAAGCGACCTTTTCCTTTCTCTTGAAGGAAATCAGCCAGCTCTTCCAGCTCCATCTGAGCGATATCATCCAGCGAAAAGGATTCGGCAAATAACTCCATCATGGTAGAGCCAAAAACAGAAGTATCTACTTCATTGGTCAATGTATTGCACTTGTAATAAAGGTTTTCAAGGAAATGTTGCTTACACTCGGTCAATTGATGAATCACTTGATAGCGAGAACGTGTTAAACGCTGAAGGGCCACATACTTTTCTTCCTTGATAATCGTTTTATTATAGCGTCCAAACCGAAGAAAGTCGGCAATCCGAAACGCATCGATTTTATCGGTTTTATCTTCTTCAAATAAGCCTTTAAATCGGTGAATCGCTTTTGGATTTTGAACCACCACTTCCACCCCAATCCGTTTTAAGTCGGCATCGTTATCTAAGAGATGTGCAGGGTGAAAGCTATACACAGATGTGGATTCCATACCGATAGTGATTTTTTCGTAATGGGATTGCCCGTTATAAGCTAAGATATTTTCTTTGATCTGGTTCGCTCCATGGATATCGTTTGGAAAAGTCGTTTCTTTTAGACGCGTGTCTTCGCTATCCAGAAAACACACATCAAGTTTTTTGGAGCTTACATCAATACCTACAAATAAATGCATGGAAAGGACCTCCTTTCATTTGATTTTGGAATAAGCTTGGATACTGCGGGATATCCCTAGAAGCAATGGTCTGGCAACAGCCTCGCGTATAAGTATTCGAAAGGCGCATCTCTAAAAGCTGCCCCAATATCCACTAATATTGGTATAGAAATGCGCCGATACAGCTTGTGTGTTTGCAGTACAACCATTGTCTGGGTCACAGTCTTTCATCGTAGTCGAACTACAGGAGAATACAGCATATTCCCAGTTGGATCCATTCCAATTTCTATTATCCAGGGACATCACGCAATATCCAAGCCAAAGGTATTGATTAGATATTATTCTTGATTGATTTATTACCACATTCTCTTTGTGAAAAAGAGGAATCATTACCTTGAAAGTAATATAATTATTTAATTATCAAAGAGCAATTTTTTGTTCTTGAAATATATAATACGAGGAGAAATGGTCATGAAACTAAAGCGAAGCCTGGAAGAAGCAGTATGTATTCTTCTTATTTTAGCAAAAGAAGAAGGAGATAATGCCGTAAAAAGTTATTGGATCAGTCAACAACTAGGTGTATCTGATTCGTATTTAAAAAAGATATTACGTAAATTGGTATTAAATGATGTCATTACATCCACTTCGAGTAAAGGGGGCGGATTTAAGTTAGCTAGACCTATTGAGAGTATTTATATGATTGATGTGTACTATGCGATTGAAGGAAACAACTCTTGTGTACAATTGCGCGATTTGGCGAATCACGTTTTTTCATCTTCAAATGCAGCACAAACGGTTAATGACAATATGTCTGAGCTATTTAATGAAAGTGAACAGTCTTTTTTAAATCAATTAGCAAATTATCCTTTGGTTAAATTAATGCAATAAAGATCATTTCGTTATCCTCTAAGCTAATAGAGGATTTTTTAGAAGGGTGCTCAAAGGAAAAAGGAGAGTGACAAATGAGCGAAGATGCGATCGAGCAATTAACTAAAGCGGAAAAGCAAGCAGATGAAATGCTTGATGAAGCAAAGAAACAAGTACGTAAAGAACAGGAAAAAAGCGATAAAAGAGTGGCCCAATTTCAAGAAGAACAAGATGAAATTGAAGAACAACGTAAACAAGAAATTCGCGAAAAATATGACCAAGAGTTTCATAATATTCAAGAACCGTTAAATGAACAGACACAAAAAGAGATCGAACAACTACAAGCGATTTCAAAAGAAATGCGAGAAAAGGCGCTTAGTCTGATCATAAATAAGGTCGTGAACGAATATGGCAATTGAAAAAATGCAAAAGTTTCATTTGATTACTTTTTATGGTAAGCGGGATACCGTAATGGAACAATTACAAGATTTTCAGCAAATTGAGCTTTTTTCGGCGGAAAATTATCATAAAAAAACGGATTCTTTTTTTAGTCAAATGCAAGAACATCCTGAAGCCGATAAGATTGAAAATCAAGTTGGAAATGTATCATGGGCGCTTAGTTTTTTAGAGCAATATATAAAAAAGCCTGGAATGGTACAAGCACTGCGAAAACCATTACGTCATTATACCTTAAGACAACTTTCAGAACACGCTAACACTTTTGATTGGCAGAACGTTTATTCTGATTTGAGACAGCAAGATAAACGATTACGTACAATTGAGCAAAAGAGACAAGAGTTATCTTTAAAAGAAGATGAATTAAATAAGTGGCAGTATTTCGATGAAAACCCAGCCATCTTATCCACATTTAATGAAACTATAGGGCTATTAGGCACAGTGCCTAATACTGAATTGAATCATTTAAAAGAAGAAATGAGGAAACTACAACACACTTACCTTGAAATCATACATCAAACATCAACAACCTCTTACCTTCTTCTTCTTTTTCTAAAAGAAAAAAGCGAAGAAGCTCATGATATACTAAATGAAGCTGGTTTTCAAGAGTATGAATACCCCTATGAGGATAAGCCAGCTCAAGTGTTAAAACAAACCAAAGAGCAACTACAGCAACTAGCCTCAGAGGAAAAATCAATTAAAACGCGGCTAAAAACACAAAAGAATAATTATGAAAATTTAGGGCTGGTCGCAGAGTACTTAGATGGCTTGCTTATGCGCGTGAATGCCAACAAGTATTTATTGCAATCGAATTATACAATGGAGTTAACTGGTTGGATACCAGCAAAACAAACAGAACAATTAGACCAGCAAATTCGACAAGTTGCGGGAAAAGATTACTTTTTGGAATTTACTGAAGTGAAAGAAGAGGAGTATAGCCAAACGCCAGTCTTGTTAAAAAACCATAAATTGATAAAGCCATTTGAAGGTCTAGTAGAAATGTATAGCTTACCTCAATATTGGGAATTAGACCCTACTCCTTTTATGATGCCATTTTATGCTTTAGCATTCGGGCTAATGGTAGCTGACTTTGGTTATGGCTTGCTTTTGTTTGTAGCCAGCGCACTTGCAAAATACCTCTTAAACTTTAAACCGGCAATGAAGCAAAATATTAATATGTTCCAAATCTGTTCAGTACCGACAATGATGTGGGGATTAATTTATGGGAACATTTTTGGCCGACAGTTTTCTTTTCAGTTATTATCCACTGATTCAGATATTACAGAAATTTTAGTGATGTCTATGATTTTTGGATTTATTCAAATTATGTTTGGTTTAGGTTTAAAGTTCTATCTTTTATGGCAAAAGGAAAGCGCGAAATTAAAGGCCTTATTGCAAGCCGGAGCTTGGATGTTCTTTTTAATAAGTGTGGCGATGATCGCTGCTGGAATGGTACTTGTACCAGACACAAGTTTACAAACGATCGGTATTGTTTGTTTAATCGCTAGTTTGGTTATGATTGTTATTGGCGGAAGTCTTGATGGTCAAACGGTTATAGGAAAAATCGGATCAGGACTGTACTCTATTATGAATATAACCAATTATTTGAGTGATTTAATTAGTTATACAAGACTAATGGCATTGGGTGTAGCTGGTGGAAGTATCGGTGCGGCATTTAATTTGATTCTTAGTTATTTACCTATACCAGCTAAATTTACCATTGGTATTGTATTATTTATTGGCTTACATGGGTTGAATATTTTCCTAAGCCATTTGAGTGCTTATGTACACGGCATTCGCTTACAATATTTAGAGTTTTTTAACAAATTTTATACGGGCGGCGGACGTGTGTTCAAACCATTCAAATCAAGTGAAGCATATGTTCAAGTGATTTCAGAACGAAAACAAGAGCAGGAGGACAAATAGAAAATGGAAAATTGGATTACTTTCTTTTATGAAAACGGCGGGATGATTTTTGCGGCATTAGGGATTGCTATAGCTACCATCTGTGGAGGTATTGGTTCCACAATTGGTGTAGGGTTGACTGCTGAATCAGCAGCTGGCCTAACGGCTGAACAACCAGAAAAATTTGGCCAAGCACTAATTTTAGAATTGCTTTCAGCAACTCAAGGGCTATATGGCTTTGTTATCTCCTTTATGATTTTCCTACAACTTTCAGGAGATATGGCATTTCAAACCGGACTGTACTTATTGATCGCTTCTTTACCTATCGCCTTTACCGGAATTTGGTGTGGGAAATGGCAAGGTCGCGCAGCAGCTGCGGCAATGCAAATTTTAGCTAAAAAACCAGAACATGTAACAAAAGGAATTGTCTATGTAGCAATGATGGAAACATATGGGATTTTAGGCTTCGTTATTTCCTTCTTACTTGTGATGAACTAGGAGGTATGAGATGTCAGATATAACAAATCTAACAGATAAAATCACCCAAGATGCACAAAAAAGGCAAAGACAATATATAAAAAAAGCTCAACGAGATATTGAAAAAAACGAGCAAGAGAAAAAGAAACAAATTCAAAGACAAACAGAGGAAAATGTAGAGCAATTTGAAAAACAACGTCGTTCGGATTTGAGCTTGAAGGTTTCAGATATTCATGTAAAGGCTCGTAGCCAATTGCTAGCAGCTAAACAACAGCTATTAAAAGAACTTTTTGACGAAGCCTTAAAGAAAATAAGAGGGATGTCGGAAAAAGAATTTAACCAATTTGTAGCAACGAATCTCAAACAAGTAGATTTAAACGGAGACGTTGAAATGATTGTAGCTCAAAATAGCGTAGATTATGCTACGGAAGAAAATAAACAGGTCTGGCAAGAAGCGGCAGTGCCTGAGATGAACTTGTCTATATCACAAAATACAGTTCCTAAGCGAGGCGGTTTTTTATTACGGCAAGGAGAAATTGAGTATAACTTTACTTTTGAAGCAATGCTAAGTACCTCTGAGGAAGAATTAAGCAGTGAATTATTAAACTTAATATTTAAGGAAGAATAAGGGGTGAAAAAATGGACGATATTCAATTTAGCTCTGCTAATGTTCGAATTCGGACCTATGAAAGCCGCTTGTTGACGAAAAATACTTTTGATCGGATGATGGCAGCCGAAGAGGCTGAAGACAGTTATTCCATCTTACAAGAGACGACTTATGGTGATTTTATTGAAGATGAGGATGAAGTTCGTGATTTTGAACAAGTTTTAATCGCGGAAAAAAAGCGGACCTTTGATCTTGTTTATAACATCACCCCAGTCAAAAGCATTGTGGATTTGATGGCTTTACAATATGATTATCAAAATTTAAAAGTCTTGGTCAAACAAGAGTATACACAAGAAGATTTTTCCGAATTTTTAGTTCCAATGGGGTCGCTTCCCTTATCCGTACTAAAGGAATTGGTAAACGTACGACGTAGTAACCAAGTAGATCCTATCATGAATCGATGTATAGAAGAGGTTTTTCAATATATTGAAGACTATGATGAAATCCAAGCAGTTGATATTATTTTCGATAATTATTATTGGGACCATATGGTGAACCTTAGCCAAAGCGAAAATAACGAAAATATTGAACGATTGGTTCAAAGAAATATTGATGTATTTAATATTTCAACAACGCTTAGGAGTTATTTGATGGGCCAAAGAAAAGGATTTATTAATGCGGTTTTGCAAAAAGGAGGTACGCTGGATACGAATGAAATGGTGGAAGGAATCAGCGCTTCTTTAGAAAACTTTATGGATTATATGGAACAAACGTCTTATCAAAATTTAGTGGCAGACAGCTATGATGAAATTACTCAAAATAAAAAACTAACGAGTTTAGATTTAAATAAAGACAACTTTTTGATGCGTCGTTTAAAAGAAGAAAAGACGACACCTTTTGGCCCACAAGCGATTTTAGGCTATCTTTATGCTAAAGAAGTGGAAATAAAAAACTTGCGGATGATTTTAGTAGGAAAAATTAACAAAATTCCAGAAGAAACACTTCAAGAGCGGGTGCGTGAAAGTTATGTATAAAAAAATTGGAATGATGGGAGGAAAAGACTCAATTCTCCCCTTTAAAGGATTAGGAATTGATGTCTTTCCAGTTACAGATTTAGAAGAAGCTAGACGGCAAATTGAATCGTTAGCAGATGAATACGGCGTAATTTTTATCACTGAACGGGTTGCCGAACAATTAGAAGATACCATTGCGCAATATGATAAATATCCTACCCCCGCTATTATTCCGATTCCAAGTAGTACCGGAAGTTTGGGCATTGGGATGGATCGGATTCATCAAAATGTTGAAAAAGCGATTGGAATGAATATTTTAGATGATTAAACAACAATTTGCAGTTAGGCAGGAGGAGATTTTTTGGCAATAGGAACAATTACAAAAGTTTCCGGGCCTTTAGTTACTGCTAGCGGATTACAAGGTGCTAAAATTAATGAAATCTGCAAAGTAAGTGAAAAAGGGTTAATCGGAGAAATTATTGAATTAGACAAAGGCGTGGCTTCTATTCAAGTATATGAAGAAACGGCTGGTATTGGTCCTGGTGAACCAGTTGAAACCACAGGAGCTCCATTATCTGTGGAATTGGGCCCTGGTCTTTTAAGCCAAATGTTTGATGGAATCCAACGTCCCTTAGATGTATTTATGGAACAAACAGATAGTGACTTTTTAGAAAGAGGGACAGAAATCAATCCACTTGATCGCCAAAAACAATGGACATTCGTTCCGAAAAAGTCGATAGGTGATAAAGTTGCTCCAGGCGATATCATTGGTGTAGTTCAAGAATCAAAGGCGATTTCACATCGTATCATGGTGCCTAATGATGCTAGAGGAACTATTAAAGATATTCAAGCAGGAGATTACACAATTACAGAGACCGTCTGTGTGTTAGATACTGATGAAGGCCAAAGAGAGTTGACTCTAACTCAAAAATGGCCTATTCGTACACCGCGTCCTTACAAAAATAAAATGACCCCTGGAGAGCCTTTGGTGACAGGACAACGTGTTATTGATACTTTCTTTCCTACAGCAAAAGGAGGAACAGCTGCTGTTCCAGGTCCGTTTGGGGCAGGAAAAACCATTGTACAGCATCAAATCGCTAAATGGGCAGATGTAGATATTGTGGTTTATGTTGGATGTGGTGAACGCGGGAACGAAATGAAAGACGTTATTGATGAATTTCCAGAGTTAATTGATCCAGAAACTGGCGAATCGATTATGCAACGGACAGTGTTAATCGCGAATACTTCCAATATGCCCGTATCTGCACGTGAGGCTTCCATCTACACTGGCATTACGATTGCCGAATATTATAAAGATATGGGGTATAGTGTAGCTATTATGGCAGATTCAACTTCTCGTTGGGCGGAAGCTTTAAGAGAAATGAGTGGACGTTTACAAGAAATTCCCGGTGATGAAGGCTATCCTGCTTATTTAGGAAGTCGAATTGCTGAATATTACGAACGTGCAGGAAAATTTTCTGTACAAGGTGACGATGGTCAACGCGAAGGAAGTATTACAGCAATTGGGGCTGTTTCGCCTGCTGGTGGGGATATTTCTGAACCTGTAACACAAAATACACTGCGTATTGTGAAGGTTTTCTGGGATCTGGACGCTTCTTTATCTCAAAAGCGACATTTTCCAGCCATTAGTTGGACAGAATCTTATTCCTTATATGATGATCAACTAAAAGATTATATGGACTCTGACTTAGGAAGCAGCTGGTCTAAGATGGTAAATCAGGCTATGTCTTTATTGCAAGAAGAAAGTCGTCTCGATGAGATCGTACAATTAGTCGGTGTGGATTCATTATCGCAAAAAGATCGACTCACGATGAATACAGCACGTTCTTTGCGACAAGATTATTTACAACAAGATGCTTTCGATGATGTAGATACATTTACCTCACGAACAAAACAATTTCGTTTATTGCGTAATATTTTAGCTTTCCATAAACAAACACAAGAAGCGATCCAATTAGGTGCTTATTATAATGAAATTATGGAAGGAACGACGCAATTAAGAGAACGAATCGCTCGTAGTAAATTTATTCCTGAAGAAGAATTGGAAAAATTAAATACCATTTATAATGATATTGAAACAACGGTTCAAGAAATTGTTGAGAAAGGGGGAATGGAATAATGCTAAAAGAGTATCGCTCTGTATCAGAAATATCTGGCCCCTTAATGATGGTGGAAAATGTTGAAGGGGTAAAATATGACGAACTAGTTGAGATACGAACGGATTCAGGCGAAATCCGTCAAGGACAAGTATTAGAAATATCAGATGACAAAGCTGTTGTCCAGATTTTTGAAGGAACCAATAACCTAGGTGCTCAAGATAGTCGTGTGCACTTTTTAGGTAGAGGACTTACTTTAGGAGCTTCTCCTGATATGATGGGACGTATTTTTGATGGTTTAGGGCAACCTGTAGATGATGGTCCTAAGATCTTGCCAGAAAAAAGATTAGACGTTAACGGTGAAGCAATTAACCCGATGGCAAGAGATTACCCAGATGAATTTATTCAAACAGGAATTTCTACGATCGATCATTTAAATACCTTAGTTAGAGGGCAAAAGTTACCGATCTTTTCTACTTCTGGTTTACCACATAAAGAAATTGCAGCACAAATTGCTCGCCAAGCAACTGTTCCAGGACAAGAAAGTAACTTTGCGATTGTCTTTGCTGCTATTGGGGTGCCTTTTGAAGAATCAGAATTTTTTATTAACGAATTCCGAAAAACAGGCGCTATTGATCGTTCAGTCATGTTTTTAAACCTCGCCGATGATCCAGCAATTGAACGGATTGCGACACCGAAAGTTGCTTTAACAGCTGCCGAATATTTGGCCTTTGAAAAAGGTATGCACGTCCTTGTTATTATGACTGATATGACAAACTATGCGGAAGCTTTACGAGAAGTTTCGGCTGCTCGACGCGAAGTTCCAGGACGTGGAGGCTACCCAGGTTATCTATATACGAATTTGGCAAGTATATATGAACGTGCAGGACGTTTAATGGATAGAGAAGGTTCAATCACTCAAATGCCTATTTTAACCATGCCTAATAACGATAAAACCCATCCTATACCTGATTTAACAGGTTATATTACTGAAGGACAAATAATTTTATCCCGTGACTTGGACAAACGTAATATTAATCCACCGGTTGATATTTTACCAAGCCTTTCGCGTTTGAAAGATAAAGGAACAGGGGAAGGTAAAACAAGAAGAGACCATTCTTCTACGATGAACCAGATTTATTCTGCTTATGCAGACGGGAAAGACGCCAAAGAGCTATCCACTGTTTTAGGAGAAGCCGCTTTGTCTGATTCGGATAAGAAATTCGCTCGTTTTGCGGATTTATTTGAAGAAAAATATGTGAACCAAGGTTTTTATACGAATCGTAGCATCGAAGAATCATTAGATCTAGGTTGGAAACTATTAGCCACCTTGCCAAAAGAAGAACTTAGTCGTATCAAAGAAAAAGATATCGAAGAATTTCTTCCGAGCCAAGAGGAGTTGGATGAGTTATGGCAATAATGAATGTAAACCCAACCCGTATGGAAATGAATCGTCTACAAAGACGTTTATCAACGGCAAGTAGAGGACATAAGCTTTTAAAAGACAAACAAAACGAACTTGTACGGCAATTTACAAAGTTAGTAAAACAAAATCAGGACCTACGTAAAAAAATGGAAGAAACATTACAAAAAGGCATGGAAGATTATGTGTTAGCTTCCAGCCGGACTCCTGATTATGTTTTAGGCGAAGCTTTCGCTATTCCGCTAGATAAAATTACATTAGATGTACAAAGCAAGAATGTAATGAACATTGAAATGCCGGTATTAAATGAGATTTACGATGATGAAAAATCAGAAGATCGTTTTTCTTATGGTTTTATGTCGACAACGAGCGAATTAGATTTAGCTTTGAATAATTTAAGTTCTATTTTGCCTATCATGCTTAAATTGGCAGAGATTGAAAAGTCTTGTCAAATGATGGCAGATGAAATTGAACGAACACGTCGAAGAGTAAACGCGTTAGAATATAAAATGATTCCACAGTTAGAAGATACGATTGCTTACATCGAAAAGACGTTAGATGAAAGCGAGCGGGCAACTTTAACAAGATTGATGAAATCAATCGATGTGATTGAATCAGAAGATTAATAAGAAAACAGCCATTGTTTGTATGTGAAATATTAAAGCAATGACTGCTTTTTTTCTTGAACGATGAAATCAGGTGATTAGAAATGAAATTAGCGGTACGTCGTCGCAAAATAGGAACAGTTCCACTATTGGAAGTTGTAAAACAAGAATATTTATATACATCATTGCCG
The DNA here is from genome assembly GCF_000423785.1 of Tetragenococcus muriaticus DSM 15685. GTDB lineage: Bacteria > Bacillota > Bacilli > Lactobacillales > Enterococcaceae > Tetragenococcus > Tetragenococcus muriaticus. Next base: position 11,027 of record NZ_AUIQ01000033.1, read on the forward strand.
CTGATTGTGTATTACCATGGTTGGCAAACAACAAAAGAATTGGTACTTACACAAGGAAGAAAATTAGCACAACAAGATTTTCGTGTCATATTACCTGATGCGCAAAATCATGGAGAGCGTGAAGCGCCGCTTTCTTCGATTCCGTCATTGACTTTTTTTCAAAGTATTCATAGTAACTTATTTGAGTTTGAATCTATTGTTCATTATTTTGAACAGTTAGGATTGACCAACGGAAAATTGGGTGTAGGAGGGGTTTCTATGGGTGGCATGACGACCTGTGCTTTACTGACTCAGCACCCAGAAATTGATGCAGCCGCCTCTGTGATGGGGTCGCCTTCTTTAATGGCTTACCGCCAAGAATTGGAAAGGGTTTTTAGTGAAAAAGAAATCGCAATTCCTAAAGATTATGAAAAATTAACGAGTTGGATTGAAGACTATGATTTATCTTTACAATATTCGCAAATAAGAAAAAGACCGTTGTTTTTCTGGCATGGCTTACATGATGAAAAAATTCCATTTGAACAAACCGATCATTTTGTGCGAGAAAATTTAGGACCAGAAATTACTTTTCACGCTGCGAATGAACGACATATGGTGAAAGTCCCTACAATGGACCAAGTAACAGAATTTTTCACGACTCATTTATAAGAAAGCAATTTATGATATACTAGTAAGAGGAAAGTCTAGAAAACTATACAAAATTTTATTAAAAAACTAGCATGCTTTTGTTATGCTAGATTATTGCTTACCTTATCACAAGCGAAAGTTTCGTTTTTTATCGCTTTTTTTCTTATAATATGGACTGTGAAAATTGAAGGAGGATATACAAGAATGGATTATCGTGTATTACTTTATTATAACTACACGCCAGTAGAAGACCCAGAAGGCTTTGCAAAAGAACATTTGGCGTTTTGTAAAGAACTTGGCTTAAAGGGTCGTATTTTAGTTGCAAACGAAGGCATTAATGGGACAGTTTCCGGGACAGTGGAAGCTACGAATGCTTATATGGAGCATATGCACGCTGACGAGCGTTTTAAAGATACTGAATTTAAAATCGATGAAGCCTCTGAACATGCCTTTAAAAAAATGCATGTTCGACCTCGCAGTGAACTGGTGGCTTTGCATTTAGATGAGGATGAAGATATTGATCCTAACGAATTAACAGGTAAATACTTAGAACCGACAGAATTCAAAGAAGCCTTGCAAGATGAAGATACCATTGTATTGGATGCTAGAAATGACTATGAATACGATCTTGGTCATTTTCGTGGCGCAGTACGTCCAGATATCCGTACTTTTCGTGAGTTACCTCAGTGGATCCGAGATAATAAAGAAAAATTCATGGATAAAAAGGTAGTGACTTACTGTACTGGTGGTATTCGTTGCGAAAAATTCTCGGGCTGGCTTTTACGTGAAGGTGTAAAAGATGTAGGCCAATTGCATGGCGGTATTGCAACCTACGGCAAAGATCCTAATACCCAAGGAGAAATGTGGGATGGGAAAATGTATGTGTTTGACGAACGCATTAGTGTAGATATTAATGACGTTGACAAACAAGTCGTAGGTAAGGATTGGTTTGACGGAACGCCTTGTGAGCGTTATGTGAACTGTGCTAACCCAGAATGTAACCGACAAATTTTAACTTCAGAAGAAAACCAAGCTAAACATGTGGGTGGTTGTTCTTATGAATGCGCAGCAAGCCAAGATAATCTTTATGTGAAAAGACATGGGATTTCGGACGAAGAATGGCGTGCTCGTTTAGAAAACTGGGAAGAAGCAGTAAAAGTATAAATAACAAGTTTGCCTAGGAAACTACCCGTACAGTTTCTTAGGCTTTTTTTATGTAAAAAATTTTTGCTCATTCATTTTGAAATTTGGCATTCGGATCATTTTAAGATATGATAGGAAAAAATAGAACAAAGAAAAACAATGTTGTTTAGGGCAAAGGAGGAGTTATAGTGACAGAAAAGAAGACATTTCATGTCAATGGCTATTTAGGATTATTAATTTTAGTCATTGGTATGATCGGTGGAGCTTATTTATTTTATTTAGGAGTGACTTATGAAAGTGGCGTACAATTAATCCTAAGTATTGCTATTTGGCTAGTTGCGATTTTATTCCTTAGCTCATTAACGATTGTTGCACCTAACCAGGCCAAGGCAATTTTATTTTTCGGAAAATATCTAGGAACGATTCAATCGAATGGATTGTTTATTACAACTCCTTTAACACAAAAAATTAATGTTTCATTGAAGGTTCGTAATTTTAACAGTGCTCGTTTGAAAGTCAATGATCTAGATGGCAATCCCATAGAAATTTCAGCAGTGATCGTTTTTAAAGTGGTTGATACGGCGAAAGCTTTGTTTGATGTTGACCATTATCAAGACTTTGTAGAAATTCAAAGTGAAACAGCCATACGACATATCGCATCTCGATACCCTTATGACACTTTTGAAGATAGCGACTTAACCTTACGAGGAAATACAAGTCAAGTATCGGAAGAGTTAACAAAAGAATTGCAAGATCGTTTAGAAGTAGCCGGGGTAGAAGTTGTAGAAACGCGCTTAAATCATTTAGCTTATTCTACGGAGATTGCAAGTGCGATGTTACAAAGACAACAGGCAAAAGCGATCTTGTCGGCTAGACAAACGATTGTTGAAGGAGCTGTGACAATGACACAAATGGCTCTAGAACAAATTGAAGCAGAACAAGACATTCACTTTACCGATGATCGCAAAGTTCAATTTATTAATAACTTAATGGTTTCGATTATAACCGATAGCGGAACACAGCCGGTCATTAATACAGGGGGTCTAGGCAATGACGTTTCCTAAATAGGAGGAGCCTATGGAAAAACTTTACATTAAACAAAAAGTATTTAGCTTAGGAGAAAAATTTACTGTCACTGATGAACAAGAAAGACCACGTTACTACGTGGAAGGTAGTTTTTTTAAGTTACCGAAGCAATTTTCTATTGTAGATGATAAACAGCATGAAATTGCAAGGATTACTAAGAAAACGATGACTTTGCTACCCAAATTTTTTCTTGAAGTTGAAGGAAATGAAATGATTACGCTAAAAAAAGAATGGTCTTTTTTCAAATCACGTTATACCATTTCAGCTCAGCAAATTGAAGTTCAAGGAAATTGGTGGGACATGGAATTTGAAGTTTATTCTCAAGAAAAACAGGTAGCTAGCATTCGCAAGCGATGGTTTTCTTGGGGTGACACTTATGAAGTAACGATTCTCGATGAAGAATTGGAACAGTTGTTAATTTCTCTAGTCATTGCAATTGATTGTGTAAAAGCAGACGAAGCTGGGGCAGCTAGCGGTTCGAATTGAAGTACTAGTGAATAAAAGATACAGTATTTTTACTGAAAGGACTAGCTTTTTAGTCCTTTCTTTTTTACAATAAAGAAGAATCTAATGGAAGGAAGGGCATACACGAATGTTATACGGAGCTATTGAAGCAGGAGGGACAAAATTTGTTTGTGCGGTTGGTGATGAATCATTAAATATTCAAAAACGGGCAAGTTTTCCAACAACCCAGCCAGAAGAAACAATGAAACAAGTGATGGATTTTTTTAATCAATATAAAAAGGAACTAGTAGCTATTGGCGTAGGATCTTTTGGTCCGATTGACGTCCATGTAGATTCAACAACTTATGGCTATATCACATCCACCCCTAAATTAGCGTGGCAAAATTTTGATTTTGTGGGGACTTTAAAACAAGCGTTTGATATTCCGATTGCTTGGACAACTGATGTGAATGCGGCTGGTTATGGAGAATATGCTTTTGGCAAAGGAAAAGGCCTTTCGAGTGTTATTTACTATACAGTGGGGACAGGTATCGGTGGTGGCGCTATTCAAGAAGATCGCTTTATTGAAGGTTTTAGTCATCCAGAAATGGGACATATGCTAGTTACTCCACACCCGGAGGACCATTTTGGTGGGAATTGTCCTTTTCATGAGAATTGTTTAGAAGGGATGGCCGCAGGTCCTGCTATTGAACAACGCGCCGGGAAAAAAGGACAAGATATTCCGGCAGAGGATCCTATTTGGGATATGGAAGCTTATTATATTGCACAATGTGCTTACAATACAACCTTAATGTTTTCTCCAGATGTTATTATTTTTGGCGGTGGCGTAATGAAGCAAAAACATATGGTACAAAAAGTCCATCAAACATTTAGCCGACTGCTAAATAATTATGTAAAAACGCCTGAACTAGAGAATTATATCGTTACCCCTTACTTAGAAGACGACGCTGGAATATTTGGTTGTTTAGCTTTAGCAAGACAAACGAAATTAGATAAAAAATAAAAAAGACGAGGAGCTTATTGTTCCTCGTCTTCCTTATCGTTTTGTCCACGTTCCATGATAAAACTATAAATAGGCCCCGCAAGAACAAATATAAGCCAGCTATAACTCCAAGCTTCCATAATACTAGAGCCTAAGAAATAAATAACTATGATGCTAGGCCAATAGATTTTACGGATAAAATTGATAAAAGGCGCATTTTCCCCGTAGACGTCTTTAGTAGCTCTAGGGCCAGGCTCGTCTTCATCGGAAATAAAATAATTGTTTTCTGTCATTTTTTTAAATCCATCATAAATGATACTTGTATAGACGATTAAAAATACTCCAATGCCTGCGATGCTAAAAAAGAGAGAAGTTCCTAAAATAGTAAGACCAAAAAGTTCATCAAAGAAAATGATACAAGGTATGGCTAAAATACACAGCCCAATGCCAACGGTTAATCCATAGCGAAAACTTTTTTCATAATCTTTTAATTTTTCACTTGCTTTTGTTCGAGTTCTCTGAGTTAAAGGCCGGTCTTCTAATAATTCAAAGGCTTTTGAATATTTCATTCCATTAGGAACAATCAATCCAACGCCAATAGCCACAAGAACAAAAAAGAAAACGACAGCTAAAACGGAGATAATAGAGCCGTAATCCGCAAAAACTACTCCTGACAAAGCTAAACAAAATGATAAGACACCCAGAGATACGGCTAAAGCAAAACGACGAACAGTTGACCAAAAATCAAAAGCTTCTTCTAAATCAATAGCATCAAGAAACTCATTATCTTCTCCGTGTTCTTTGTCTAATTCGAGCTCAGCTAGAAGTTCATCAATCGAACCAAATTCATAAATGACTGTGCCGATTGCTTCTTGTTCACTTTTTCCTTCATTTATTAATTCATAATAATGATCTTCCATATTTGATAACAAATCTTCTTTTGCTTTTTCTGTTTCTGGTGTTTTAGGAACATTTAAGAAAAGACTATCTAAATAGTTTTTAATTGTTTTCATGGGAAGGTCCTCCTGTAAGAAATTCATCAACAACAAACCTTGCTTCTAGCCATTCACTTTTTTTGGAAGAAAGAACTTCTTTACCCTTTGTTGTGATTGTATAGTAAGTTCTTTTTTTACCATGAGTGAATTCGCCTGGGTATGCGCTAATCAGTGACTGTTTTTCTAAACGAGTAAAAGTCGAATAGAGTGTTGTTTCCTTAATTACATATAATTCATGGGTACGAGTACGGATCTCTTTAGAAATTTCATATCCATAAGAATCGCCTTCATTCAAGATTGCCAAGATGATAACGTCATTATATCCGCGAATACTATCACTTGAAATCATCGCAATTCTCCTTAAATTACTTTATCTGTTAAAGTAATTGTAAACTAATTACTACGACAGGTAAAGTAAAAAATATATTTCTATTTAATTTTGTAAAAATTGTGCAATGAGATTTTTCAGAATCGTTCGAATAATCTCTTTTTAAAGTTATAGAACTTTGCTATAATAAATCAAACCTCTTGGCAATATTTTTATTAAAACAAAGGAGTGCAAATATATGGTGGTTTATAATTTTTCAGCCGGGCCAGCAGTTTTGCCTGGACCCGTATTAAAAAAAGCGCAAGAAGAACTTTTGGATTACCAAGGCAGCGAAATGTCAGTCATGGAAATGAGCCATCGCTCCTCCTTGTTTGAAGAAATTATTGCTGATGCCGAGAAACTATTACGGGAATTGATGGAAATTCCTAAAAATTATCGCGTATTATTTTTACAAGGTGGCGCTAGTTTGCAATTTTCAGCTTTACCGTTAAACCTTGCACAAAATAAAAAAGCTCTTTATGTAAATACAGGTTCTTGGTCAAAAAAAGCTATTGCAGCAGCTCAAAAAATTGAAAACGTAGAGACCAAGGTCATTGCTAGTAGTGAAGATAAAAACTTTACTTATATCCCAGAAATTACACAAGACCTTATAGATGAAGATGCAGCTTATCTTCATATTACAACTAACGAAACTATCGGAGGTATTTGCTATCAAGAGATTCCTGATGCTGGCGATGTTCCTATTGTCGCTGACATGTCATCAAATATCTTATCAAATGACTACCAGGTTTCGGATTTTGGTGTTATTTACGCAGGTGCACAAAAAAATATTGGACCTGCAGGGTTGACCGTCGTGGTTATAAGAGAAGACCTCTTAAATGAAGCATCTCTTTTTGCGCCGATGTTGGATTATCGTCTTCAAGCAGACAGTCATTCCATGTATAATACGCCACCAACTTTTAGTATTTATATGGCCAAACTTGTTTTTGAATGGTTACAGGATTTAGGGGGCATGCCACAAATTTTACAAGAAAACCAGAAAAAGGCAGGTTTATTGTATGAAGCCATTGATCGTTCGCCTTTATTTCATAGCCCGGTGAACAAACAAGATCGATCGCTTACAAATGTCCCATTTTTGACAACAAGTAGTCAGTTAGATAAAGAATTTATTTATGCTGCTCAAAAACAAGGTCTAGAAAATTTAAAAGGACATCGTTCGGTAGGCGGCATGCGAGCAAGTCTTTATAATGCTTTTCCAATGGTTGGTGTAAGAAAGCTCGTTGATTTTATGGAAGAATTTGAAAAAGCACATGGAGGTAAATAACATGCATCAAATTAAAACGTTTAATGCGATTGCTCCAGAAGGGATGCAGCGTTTAGAAAAAGAAAAGTATGCCATTAACGAAAACGATCATCCCGAAGGAATCATTCTGCGGAGTAAAAAACTCCAGACTTCAGAAATAGCTGATTCTGTTTTGGCTATAGCTCGCGCCGGAACAGGTGTTAATAACATCCCTGTAGAATCATGTACGGAAAGAGGGATTGTTGTTTTTAACACACCCGGCGCAAATGCCAATGCAGTAAAAGAATTAGTATTGATGAGTTTATTAATGAGTGTGCGTCCGGTTGTTTCAGGAATTAATTGGGTGCAACAATTAACAGGTTCTGATATTAGTGAGCAAGCCGAAGCACACAAAAAACAGTTTGCCGGTCACGAACTAGAAGGAAAAAAACTAGGTGTGATTGGTTTAGGTTCAATTGGTGCCATGGTCGCTAATGACGCGTATCGTTTAGGGATGGAAGTTATGGGGTATGATCCTTATGTTTCAGTCGATACAGCTTGGAGCATTTCGCGCCGTGTTCAGCGTGCGCAAGATATCAGTGAAATTTTTACAACGTGCGACTTTATCACTGTGCACGTACCCTTACAGGAGAAAACCCATCACCTAATCGGCAAAAAAGAAATTGCTATGATGAAAAATTCTGCGCATTTATTGAATTTTGCCCGGGCCGAAATTGTGGATCATTCTGCGGTGCTTGAAGCCATTAACGCGGATGAATTAGCTGGTTTTACCACGGATTTTGCGGATGAAAATTTATTGCATCATGATCGTATTACGGTATTACCTCATTTGGGTGCTTCAACGGCAGAAGCCGAAACGAACAGTGCCAAGATGGCTGTACGAACGATGAAACAATTTATTGAAACAGGTATTATTAAACGTTCAGTAAATTTCCCTGCAGTCGAAATGGCTTTTCACTCGCCTTATCGTATTACGGTAATTAATCGTAATGTGCCAAATATGCTAGGACAAATTTCTGCGATCATAGCTGATTCTGAAATTAATATTGATAATATGATTAATCGTGGACGTGAGGATTATGCTTATACTTTAGTAGATATCGATGAAAGCGATGAAGACAAAATTGCGAATGTAGTAGAAAAACTCAGAGAAACCGAAGATATTATTCGCGTCCGCGTGATCAAAAAAGAGGAGGTACCTTATTAGATATGGTTGATGTTCGTCCTTTTAAAGCTGTCCGCCCTGAAGCTGCTTTAGCTGATAAAATTGCTGAACTTCCTTATGATGTAGTTGACTCGGCCGAGGCACGTGCTTTGGCTCAAGGGAATCCTTATAGTTATTTTCATATTGATAAAGCTGAAATTGATTTACCTCAAAGTATCTCCCCTTATGATGAAGCGGTATATCAAAAAGCGGCAGCGAATTTGGCAGAATTTTTGCAGCAAGATTGGTTAAAAAAAGATACGCAAGACAATTATTATTTATATCAATTAACGATGAATGGCAATAGTCAGACAGGATTAGTCGCTTGTACTTCGATTGATGATTATATGCAAGAAAATATAAAAAAACATGAATATACGCGTCATGAAAAAGAAGTTGATCGGATGAATCACATACGTAGTTGTGATGCAAATACGAGTCCGATTTTTCTTAGTTATAGAAAAAACACAGGTATTCAGCAATTAATTAAAGATTGGCAAGATACCCATGAAGCGATCTATGATTTTACAAGTTATTATGATGTCGAGCATAAAGTTTGGTTGCTTGATGATCCTAAGGTGATCGAACAATTGGAAAATGCTTTTGCTTCACTCGATGCTTTATATATCGCAGATGGTCATCATCGTACAGAATCGGCAGTGAAAGTGGGTCTAGAAAAACGCGAAGAGCAGACAAATAGTGTAGAAAGTGATTACTTTTTATCTATTTTATTTCCTGAAGAGGAACTTGTGATCAAAGAATATAATCGTGTATTAAATGTTGAAATACCGGAAGATTTTTTTAGCCAATTACAGGAAAGTTTTATTGTAGAAGAAACAAGCGAAAAAAGGCCAACTTCTCCGGCAGAGATCATAATGTATTTGTCCGGAAAGTGGTATCAATTAAGAGTCAAAGATAATAAAATACCATCAGATCCGGTGGATAAATTAGATGTTTCATTATTGCAAAATTTATTAATCGCTCCAATTTTTGACATCCAAGATGTAAGAAGTGATCCTCGTATTGATTTTGTCGGAGGTATTTATGGACCACAAAAGTTAGAGGAGTTAGTTGATAGCCATAACTGGACCGTCGCTTTTTCTATGTACCCAACGAAAATGCGAGACCTATTGCAAGTTGCTGATGCAAAAGAAATTATGCCACCTAAATCGACTTGGTTCGAGCCAAAGTTATTGAGTGGATTATTCTTACATGACTTAGAAACAAAATGAATTTTTTTGAGGATGTAAATTAAAAGTTATGTCCTGAGAGTCATTTCAGTACATAACTTTTATAAACCTATGTCCTGAAATGAAGCTCAGGACATAGGTCGGAAAGACTTATGTTCTATGAGAGGGTTCAGGACATAGATCAAGAAGAGTAATGTACTGAAAGCTAGACTCAGGACATAGGTCCTAAAAAGTTATGTTCTGAAGATGGATTCAGGACATAGGTCAAGTCAAATGATGTCCTGAAATGAAATTTAGCACATAGATATCCAAAACTTATGTGCTAACAACTGAAATTGTTATTTAGCTTGTATAGATGAAAAAAATTCGTTATACTTTTAAGTAACTAATAAACAAAGGAGGGAACATAAGCAAATGGTTCGTATGATTAAAATAACACCGAGCGAAAATTATCAACGGGATTATACCAGTTTTAGTCATGCGATTGGTTTTACAATGGCTGTTAAAGGGAGAAGTGTATCTAAAAACAGCAAAATTTTACAAAACCAATGACCATTTCGTATGTTTCCATTTTTCGTTAGAAGAAAATAAATAACACGGTCGTGGGTTTTCCCATGACTTTTTTATTTGCGAAAGAAACGGATATGCGATGGTCTTAAAAGGAGAAGACCATGCTAATACAATTAAATAAAATCTATAAAAATTTCAGCGGCACGCCGCTTTTTGAGAATTTATCATTAACTATAAATGAACAAGAAAAAATTGGGCTCGTCGGTGCAATGGTACAGGAAAAACAACTCTTTTTCGTCTCATTACTGGAGGAGAAGGGGTTGATTCTGGAACTGTCAGTCGTAAAAAGGGATTAAAAATTGGCTATGTTCCACAAACTTTTGCTGAAAGTGATTTGACGGTTTCAAAGTATTTAGAAGAAAGTTTTTTTGAACTTCAGGAGTTACAACAACAGTTACGTACTTATGAGCAGAAAATGACTGATCCGGCAGAAGATTTGGATCATATTATGAGTGTTTATGGCAAGTTGCAGCAAGAATTTGAAGATGCTGGCGGTTATGAATTGGAAGATCGCATTTTCACGATGTTAAAAGGATTGGGCTTAGAAGAAAAAGCTAGTACTGCTATCTCTACGATTAGTGGGGGCGAGCGTGTTCGTGTGGAACTAGCTAAAGTCCTTTTACAGGATGCCGATCTTTTGTTGCTCGACGAACCAACGAATCATTTGGACTTAGCGGGGATTTATTGGCTAGAAAATTATCTAAAAACAACTAAAGCAGCTTATCTTGTGATTTCTCATGATCGGATGTTTTTAGACCAAGTCACAGAAAAAATTGCTGAAATTGAAGAAGGCACACTTATTGAATATCCGGGAAATTATAGTCGCTATGTTGAATTAAAGAAAGCTCGTATTGCAGAAATCACAAAAGATTATGAACTCCAACAAAAAGAAGTCCAACGTATGAAAAGAATGATCCGTCGCTACCGACAGTGGGGGAATGAAGGTGGAGATGAGGCTTTTTTCAAAAAAGCAAAAGAACTAGAACATCGTTTAGCGAAAATAACTGTTGTCAAACCTCCTCAACCTCCTAAAAAGCGTTTAGAAGGGATTGATCAGGCAGGACGTTCGGGTAAAGAGGTTATCGTGGCTAAAGATATTGGAAAAATGGTGGGCGAGCGTTTGTTATTTTCTGATAGTACATTTACCATTTATCGTAGTGAAAGAACAGCAATTTTGGGGAAAAATGGTTCGGGCAAATCGACGCTGTTGCAGATTATTTTAGGTCAATTATTGCCTGATGAAGGAAAACTTTCTTTAGGCGCAAGTATAAAAATTGGTTATCTTCCGCAAAACGTTACGTTTGAACAGCCTAACCAGCGAGTATTGTCCTTTGTAAAAGAATTTTTACCGCAAGAACAAGAAGCTCGCCAAACGCTTGCTCATTTTGGTTTTTACAGCGAAGACGTCCAACGTCGTGTGAAAGATCTTTCCGGTGGCGAGCGCGTTCGTCTTTACTTACTTCATCTTTTTCATAAACAGATTAACTTGTTAATTTTAGACGAACCGACCAATCACTTAGACATTTATGCTCGGGAAGAAATTGAAGACTTATTGAACGAGTATACAGGAACACTTCTAGCTGTAACGCATGATCGCTACTTTTTACAAAAGAATTTTAACGAGTTACTGGTTATCGAAGACCAAAAAATAAAAAAAGAGCCGATGAGTCATTACTAATGTAAAAAACGCATGAACTTTTAAGTTCATGCGTTTTTTGTATGTGTGACAGGCATGGCATTTATCTAGCTGGTGAAAGTCCAGTCGCAGGTAGTTACCGCCAAGCGTAGCGAGCCACAAGCTGAAATCAGTGATGATGGGGTGAAGGAAGTGGTGTCGCAAATCTTTCAAGCCTACGAACAGGAACTTGATGAGGCTAAATGGTGGATAAGGCTGCATATCAAGCTGAAGTCCAAAAGGTAAACGTAAAACCAAGACAGTAAATCAAGAGGTTATGGAGAGAAAGATAAATGTCTTACCCTGGGAGCTCTTACGGACGTTTGTGAACGAACGGTCGAAAAAGGTT
>NZ_AUIQ01000034.1 GCF_000423785.1 Tetragenococcus muriaticus DSM 15685
AAAGCGTTGGCAAGCTATGAAACGTTGGGTACAGAAAAAACCTCATTTTCAAGCTCATGAAGGTGCGTTTAAAGGGCAAATTGGCGAAGGAAAAGCGAAAAGTGCACCTTTAGGCCAATTCGCCAAAGGACTAAATCAATTAATAATGACCCCGAATTATCTCTAATAAAAACTTGTTTTTGTTAGAGATGATGAGGGCGAACCGAACGAAAGTGAGGTTGAAAAATAACTTCGTGTCTGCCCAAAAGACGGTTTTTTTATTCAACCTCAATAAACTTGACACATACAAATTATAAATGAAACTTGCTGAAAGCATTGAATTATGTTATAATAATAAGAGTGCCGAAAGATGAAGTATAATTGAAGTAACTGATAAACAAAGCAACCTTCTTACAGGTTAAAAATAGCAAAATTCGTCAGAATAAATTCAAATGAGGCTAAGACAAAAAAAAGATTTGGTTTTGTCCTAGCCTTTTCTAATGCCTTCAAGGAGCGGTTTTTCGGTAGAACGATGCTTTAAGCAAATATTTAAGGGGAAGCTTTAAGCTATCGCAGAAAAAAACGAACGCTTCACAAAAGTGAGAGAAAAAAATTAATTTTCTCACGTTTCTAAAGAGGAGGATTTATTTGAAATTTAAAGAACTAGATTTGTCACAGGGGTTATTAGACGCTGTACAAAAAATTGGCTTTGAAGAAGCAACGCCAATCCAAGAAGAAACAATTCCATTAGCAATGGAAGAAAAAGATGTTATTGGTCAAGCACAAACGGGAACTGGAAAAACCGCTGCGTTTGGGTTGCCAATGTTAGATAAGATTGATCCTAAAAAACGACAAATTCAAGGGTTAGTTATCGCTCCTACTCGGGAATTAGCGATTCAAACTCAAGAAGAATTGTTTCGTTTAGGAAAAGAGAAGAAGATCCAAGTCCAAGCAGTTTATGGAGGGGCTGATATTGGCCGACAAATTCGTCAACTAAAGGATAACCCCCATATTGTGGTTGGAACTCCTGGACGTATGTTAGACCATATTAATCGCCGAACATTAAAGCTTGCTACCGTTGAAACATTGGTATTAGATGAAGCAGATGAAATGTTAAATATGGGCTTTTTAGAAGACATTGAAAAAATTATAGCCCAAGTTCCTGAAAAACGACAAACATTGCTATTTTCTGCTACGATGCCTAAAGAAATCAAAACGATCGGCGTAAAATTCATGAAAGATCCTCATCATGTGCGCATTAAAGCCAAAGAAATGACTGCGGATTCTATTGATCAGTATTATGTAAAAGCAAAAGATTATGAAAAATTTGATATTATGACACGTCTTTTTGACGTACAATTGCCTGAACTAACACTTATTTTTGCTCGGACAAAACGTCGAGTAGATGAGATAGCTAACGGGTTAGAAGCACGTGGTTACAAAGCAGAAGGCATTCATGGTGATCTTTCCCAACAAAAACGTATGTCGATATTACGTTCTTTTAAGAACAGCCAGTTAGATATCTTAGTTGCAACAGACGTAGCTGCAAGAGGACTGGATATTTCTGGTGTGACTCATGTTTATAATTATGATATCCCGCAAGATCCAGATAGTTATGTGCATCGTATTGGACGGACAGGTCGCGCCGGAAAGAGCGGTGTTTCAGTTACTTTTGTGACACCTAATGAAATGAATTATCTGCATGTTATTGAAAACTTAACGAAAAAGCGGATGACACCTATGCGTCCACCTTCTGATAAAGAAGCTTTCGAAGGACAAATTAGCCAAGCAGTTGAATTGATTGATGAAAAGATGGCTGAAAATGGGTTAGATAAGTATAATAAAGATGCAGATGAATTGTTAAAACATTATTCAGCTCAAGATCTTGCTGCTTTATTATTGAAAACTTTAGCTAAAGATCCTGCGGAGGTTGTTCCTGTAAAAATTACGCCAGAGCGGCCTTTACCAAAAGGAAAATCTAATAAGGGACATCGCAAAAACGATTCACGTAATCGTAATAACAAAAATTATAACCAAAATCGTCGTAAAAATAATAAAGACGATCATAAAAATAATCATCAATCCAATAAAAATGGCTCCCCTAAAAAAAGTCGACGTGGAAATGAGAAGAAACAAGATTTTGTTATACACAATGGGCAAAATTAAGTAAAAATGATTGAGAAATTTAAATTTCTCAATCATTTTTTTGTTTTGCTGGAAATAATATATAGTTTTACAAAAAAATTTGATAGAATGAGTGTAAAATATAAGAAAAGAGAAAAAAATGATTTACGGTACGGGATTAGATGTTGTTGAGTTAGAACGTATGAAAAAAATTATTTTGGAAAAACCGAAATTAATTAAACGTATTCTAACTGGAAATGAGTACCAGCTATTTTCGCAAAAATCTGCTAAACGGCAGGTCGAATTTTTAGGCGGACGTTACGCTTGTAAGGAGGCATTTTCTAAAGCTTGGGGGACAGGTATTGGGAAAGTATCTTTCCAAGAAATTGAGGTTTTGTCTAACTCAGCTGGTGCACCAGAAGTAACGGCTTCCCCCTTTAAGGAAGGGCAAGTATTTGTTTCGATTACGCACACGAATGAACTAGCCTTGGCACAAATTATTTTAGAAACATAGTAGAAAGAAGGAAGACGTTTTGTCTATTTCATATCATCGTCCTACAAAAGTAGTGATTGATTTAAATGCTATTCAACAAAATGTGATTCGAGAAAAAGAGCAGCATCCAGAAAAGGAAATTTTTGCTGTGGTTAAGGCAGATGGCTATGGCCATGGGGCCCTTTCTGTTGCTAAAGCTGCTCTAGCAGCAGGAGCTGAAGGTTTTTGTACAGCTACACTTGACGAAGCTATAGAGCTTCGTCATAATGAGTTTACTCAGCCGATTCTTATTTTAGGTATTATTGCTCCATCTGACGCTCCATTAGCTGCTGCCTATAATTTATCTGTAACAGTAGCTGAAATAAACTGGTTAAAAGAAGCAGCTAAATACTTTCAAGATAGCTCTTTTAAATTACATATACATATCAAAGCAGATACAGGCATGGGACGAATTGGTTTTTTGAATATAAGTGAGATTAACCAGGCGGTAAAATGGATCGAGCAGGAAGAAAATTTTTATTGGGAGGGTATTTTTACCCATTTTTCTACAGCTGATCAAGCAGACACGCAATATTTTCAAGCACAAAATCAATGTTTTAATGACATATTACAAGCTTTACCATATCAACCAGAATATATTCATACAGCTAACAGTGCTACTGCGATGTGGCATCAAGATGTGGGGAACATGGTGCGTTTAGGTATAGCGATGTATGGATTAAACCCTTCTGGAACAGAACTTGAGACGCCGTATCCACTACAACCTGCTCTTTCTTTAGTGTCAGAAATAATACAAACCAAAAAATTACCGAAAGGTTATGGTATTGGTTACGGAAAAACCTATGAAACAAAAGAAGACGAATGGATCGCTACCATTCCAATTGGTTATGCAGACGGTTACACACGTAAGTTACAAGGATTTTATGTGTTAATCAATGGGGAAAGCTGTGAAGTCGTTGGACGCGTATGTATGGACCAAATAATGGTGCGTTTACCTAGGGAGGTAGAAGAAGGAACACAGGTAACGTTAGTTGGAAAAAATGGAGGGAAAGAAATCACCTTGCAAGATATCGCTACATATGAGGGTACAAATAATTATGAAGTGGCTTGCTTAATTTCAACACGGGTACCAAGAGAATATGTAGGAAAAGGATGATGTCTATGATAAAACGCGGCGAGATTTATTATGCAGATTTATCTCCAGTCGTAGGTTCAGAACAAGGTGGCGTCCGGCCCGTTCTGGTTATTTCCAATGATTTGGGCAATTATTTTAGTCCCACCGTCATTGCCGCTGCTGTAACGGCGAAAATGGAAAAATCAAGCTTACCTACGCATATTGATATTGAAAAAACGGAGCAAGGATTAGACAAAGATTCAGTCATTTTGTTAGAACAGATTCGTACAATTGATAAAACGCGTATAAAAGAAAAAGTTTGTACATTGGAAGAAGAAACAATGGAAAAAGCAAACGAAGCGTTGAAAATCAGCATAGGAATTGATGTGGTTGTTAACGAAAAAGGACTTAGTACATAAAAAGTTGGTGGGAAATTGGGCTATTTTGCGGTAATTCTAATGATTGGCTTGTTAGTGTATAGCATCTTTTGTCATCTTTTCAAAAAAACTACGCAGGAACTACACGGCTATTATTTATTGGTAGACAAGAAAAAAGAAGACGACTCGGTAAAGTGCTATGGAGTCTTTCAACAAGGCCAAAAACAAATCACGTGTGAACTGTCCTTTTCCTTATACCTACATTTACAAGTACCTCAAAGAGGATATTTGCATGCAAAAAATAACAAAGTAAAATCATTTCAAACAAAGGAGTGAGCTATTTGAGACATACGATAGGTTTTTATGGTGCGGGGAATATGGCACAGGTAATGATTGCTGGTTTATTAAATTCTGGATTTTATCAAAAAGAAGAAATCTATGTTTACAATTATCGCTATGAACCTACTTTAAAAAAAGTAAAAGAAGCATATGGAGTCAAGGTTGTTTCGGAAGAAGAAACTTTATTTGAACAGACGGATTGGATTATTTTAGCTGTTAAACCAGCAGTTTTACTCCAAGTACTTCCTCGAGTAAAAAAATACTTAACAGAAGAACACGTACTTGTGTCAGTTGCGGCAGGAGTAAGTACGCATCAGATCGCGGCTTTAACTGGGCCTCATAAAATTATACGCGCTATGCCAAATACTCCTGCGACAATACAACAAGCAATGTCTTCTATCTCCCCTAATGAGCTTGTTTCTTCTGAACAGACACAGTTTGTAACAGAGATCTTCAATAGTTTTGGCAAGGCAAAGGTTGTTTCGGAAGAGAATATAGATGCAGTTGTGGGTGTTTCTGGATCTGCTCCAGCTTATGTCTATTTGTTTATTGAAGCTTTGGCTGACGGTGCTGTTGCAGAAGGTTTGCCGCGCGAAGATGCTTATGAATTTGCGAGCCAAGCGGTGTTAGGGGCTGCTGAAATGGTAGAAAAAACAGGAAAACATCCAGGTGAATTAAAAGACATGGTGACTTCACCTAAGGGGACAACTGTTGCAGCGGTTCAATCATTAGAAGAAAGTAACTTTCGAGCAAGTATTATGAGAGCTGTGAAAGCTGCTGCGAAGAGAAATCATGAGATGAGTGAAGAAACGTAATTTCAAAAGTGAAAACCCCTATGACTTTGCAATTTCTCTCATAATGCAAAGTCATAGGGGTTTTTTATTATTCAACTAAAGGATGTTAATACGAGTATTTAACTTTTACTTGTGCGACTTGATGGATCTAATCGATGTTCGATTAAACCGAGTATCCAATCAGTTATAATAGACATTAAGGCAGTTGGCAACGCGCCAGCTAAAATGATTGCAGCGCCATCAGTAGCATTCGTTCCACGGACAATAATATCACCTAAGCCACCAGCACCAACGAAAGTACCAATTGCAGTGATTCCAATAGCAATCACTAGTGCGTTGCGCAATCCTGCCATAATGACAGAAATTGCCAAAGGCAACTCAACCATATAAAGACGTTGCCAAGCAGTCATCCCCATACCTTTTCCCACATCTAGGGCATTTTTGTCTACCTGTGTCATGCCAGTATAGGTATTTTTAATAATCGGTAGCAACGAATATAAAAATACGGTGATAATGACAACATTTACTCCTAGACCAAAAGAAAACATTAGCATAGATACCATGGCTAGGTGGGGAACCGTTTGAATAATATTTGAGACACGGACCACCCAACGAGCTAACGATTTTCTTTTTGATACTATAATGCCAATAGGTATACCTATTATGGCAGCAAATAACACACCATAAACTGAAATTAAGAAGTGACGAAAAAATTGAGAAAAAACGTAACTTCCATTTTCTTGAAAGTAATAAATAAATTGTTCTATTAGATTCATTTGACTCATATCCATTTTTCATCACTCCTCTTCAAAATAGTTATGTTCTTGTAAGAAACGTTCAGCTACAATGGAAGGTTCAATAAGGTTGTTATCAGATTGATAGTTGAGCTCTTGCATTGTTTCTGTATCAATCGTTCCTGCTAAGCGTTGGATAGCTTCTCTAACTTCTGGTTCTGTTTCAGCTATTTCTTCATTAATAATAGGTGATGCATCGTATGGAGGGAAATATTGACGATCGTCTTCCAACATAACAAGGTTATAACTTGCGACCCGTCCATCTGTTGAGTATCCTAGGACAACATCCATTCGATGAGCTGCCACCGCATCATAAACTAAACCAATCTGCATGGGAAAAATCGAGCCAAATTCAAACCCATACTCTTGAGTAAAACCTGGGTAGCCGTCCCCTTCACGTGTCATCCATGCACGGTCGGCCCCTATAGTCAACTCATCAGCAACATCTGCGAGATCGCTTACCGTTTCTAAGTTGTATTCTTCTGCTGTATCTTGTCGTACTAAAAAGACGTAGGTATTATCAAATCCATAAGACGCCATCCATTCCTGATTATAGCGGTTTTTAAATTCTTCTTGGACTATTTCTAGGGCTTTATCAGGATCTTTTTCAGGCGAGACAAGAAGGGTTGAAGAAATATCAGTGCCAGTATAGCGAGCGGCAGAAATATCTGCGTTCCCATTCATCATGGCTTCATGATTAATATTGGTTGTGCCAAGATTATTAATAATTGTTGTTTGTTTATCTGTATAATGTTCGATCATGCCGGCGACCATACTAGCTAAAATTTGCGATTCGGTTGTGACACCGCCAGTAATAGAAATTGTATCTTCAGATTGGTTGGATGCTAATCCTGGGAAAGAACAACCGGCTAATAAAAGGAATCCGCTTATCAATAAAAAAAGATTTTTTATTTTTTTCATTGTTCACTTTCCCCCCTTAAAGAGATTGGAGTAAGGAAGTTTTCTAATTTCTCTAATAAATAATCAACAACTATGGCCAATAAGATAGCAGGAATAGTACCACCAATAATTAGCTCTGGTTGGTAATTATCTAATCCACTAAAGATGAGCACTCCTAAGCCACCAGCGCCAATATAGGAAGCAAGTGTAGCCCAAGCAATAACATAAGTAGCTGCTAGGCGAACCCCAGCCATAATGGTAGGTACCGCTATTGGCAATTCGACTCTAATAATTGATTGAAAGTTTGTCATTCCCATCCCTTTCGCAACGTCTAAATAATTATCATCGACATTTTGCATACCAATGTAAGTATTACGTAAAATTGGCAGTAGGGAATATATAAATAACGCGACGATTGCAGGTGCACGGCCTACACCAAGAAATGGAATCATCAAAGTAAGTAAAGCAAGAGCAGGAATCGTTTGCAAAGCACTTGTGATACTGATGATGGTACCTGCGATTTTGGTTGTTCTGGTTAACAGAACGCCTAAAGGAATGGCGATTATTGTTCCTAGAAGAAGGGCCATAGATGAAATGATGATATGTTCAAAGAGATTGCCCATGAGTTGTGAACCATATTCTGAAAAGAAGGCTTGCATTTTCTAGACCTCCCTTGTTTCTTCTGGCTTAAACGACTCGGCTGCACCTTTAATTGATTGTTCTTCACCCCATAGGACATCGTAGACGATATCGACTAAAGAAGCTCGAGTTAATATACCGATAACTCGCTGTCGGTCGTTAACGACAGGAACGTATTTTAACTCACGTTTTAGAATACGTTGCAACGTATTACGTAAAAGAGTATCTCCTTTAACAGAGGAAACATTTGTTTTGATAATATCGCCAACGCTGGTTGAATGATCACTTCTACGATTAATTGTTTCGATATCGATGAAACCTTTTAGAATGTCACGGTTATCTGTTACCAATAAAGTATCCACTCTTTTTTCACGCATTAAAGTAATTGCTTCTTGTAATGATTTTTCTGAAGTAATCGTAACCGCTGCTGTCATTACGTCTTTTACTAGAGTATTATCTGGTTGAGCCTGCATCAATCGGTCTTCGCCAATTAGTTCCTTGACAAAATCATCTGCCGGCTGCTCTAAGATGTTTTCTGGTGTATCATATTGGATGATTTTTCCTTCGCTCATAATTGCTACATGATCTGCTAGTTTTAAAGCTTCATCCATATCGTGGGTTACAAAAATAATCGTTTTTTTCAAACGTTTGTTTAAATCTTTGATTAAATCTTGTAAAGAATCACGAGTAATCGGATCGAGTGCGCCAAAAGGTTCGTCCATTAAAATAATATCTTGATCAGCTGCTAATGCACGTATAACCCCGATTCTTTGCTGTTGCCCACCAGATAATTCATTGGGATAGCGGTCTAACATTTCTTCAGGCATTTCTACTAATTGAATTAAACGTTCGGCCGTTTTGTTTCGTTCTTCTTGTGGTATCTTTAAAAGCTTTGGTACCACAGTGATGTTTTCACGTATCGTCATGTGTGGCATTAAACCAATATTTTGGATCACATACCCGATTTTCCGACGTAATTCTACTGGGTTAACTTCGGTGATGTCTTGGTTGTCAATCAAAATTTTACCTTTGGTAGGATCAGTCATACGATTGATCATTCGCATCGTTGTTGTTTTTCCACTGCCACTTGTCCCAATTAAACAAGCCATTTCACCTGTTTCAACGGTAAAAGAGACCTCATCGACAGCTTTTTTGCCACCTTTATAGATTTTTGATACTTCTTGAAATTTAATCAATTTTTTCACCTCAAAAATTTTTATTTGTCATGGCTATAATATATAGTATGCATAAAAAACAAGAAAAATACAATAGTTAAACTCAAAAAACAAACATTCTGCGGTGTAAAAAGTGTTTATAAAAATAATTTACGAACAAAAACTGATACTTTGTAGGTAATAATTTGCTAAATATTTATATGTAGGAAATGGATATGCAACATGTGTATAATTTTATGTTATGAATGATCATTCACTTACCTTCTTTTATGGTTCCGCTTTCATTCTTTGCTATATTTCCTTACTTTCTAAATAATATAACTGAAAAATTATTTAAAAGTAAATTTTTCTCTGTTATAGAGGAGTTCTATGTTTTTATTATAACATAAATTTTTCATATAGATCAGTCATCTTTGAAGTAAAGTAAAAAAGTGCTAAAATAAGTAACAGATTGTTTAGAAAAGAGTGAAAAAAATGCTAACAACAGAAGATTTTGATTTTGATTTGCCTGAAGAATTGATTGCTCAAACGCCATTAAATGATCGTTCAAGTTCTCGTTTATTGGTATTAGATTCAAAAACTGGGAAAACACAAGACAAACATTTTTATGATATTATTGATGAATTAAGTCCCGGGGATGCGTTGGTTATGAACGATACGCGGGTTTTACCCGCTCGGTTATACGGAGAAAAAGAAGATACAGGGGGACATTTAGAAGTATTACTTTTAAATAACCCCGAAGGAGATGTCTGGGAGACACTTGTTAAACCAGCCAAACGAGCAAAAGTTGGGACACAAATTAGTTTTGGGGATGGACGCTTACATGCCGTTGTAGAAGAGGAACTGGATCATGGTGGACGAATGATTCGTTTTAGCTACGAAGGGATTTTCTTAGAAAATTTGGAAGCTCTAGGAGAAATGCCATTACCTCCTTACATTAAAACCAAGTTAGAAGATCCAGAACGTTACCAAACCGTTTATGCAAAAGAAAATGGCTCTGCAGCAGCACCAACGGCTGGATTACACTTTACTGAAGAGTTATTAAATAAAATTCAAGAAAAAGGCATTGAACTTGTTTATTTAACTTTACATGTTGGTTTAGGCACTTTTCGTCCTGTTAGTGTAGAAAATATTGAGGACCACGATATGCATAGTGAATTTTATCGCTTAACAGAAGAATCAGCGGATCGTTTGAATCAAGTGAAAAGTAACGGTGGAAAGATCGTAGCTGTAGGAACGACAACCATCCGTACTCTTGAATCGATTGGAACAAAGTTTGATGGTCAAATTAAAGCAGACAGTGGTTGGACAGATATTTTTATTACTCCAGGCTATCAGTGGAAGATTGTCGATGCCTTTTCTACCAATTTTCACTTACCTAAGTCCACGCTCGTAATGATGGTAAGCGCCTTTGCTGGTAGGGATAACATTTTAAGTGCTTACCAACATGCAGTAGAAGAAAGATATCGTTTCTTTAGTTTTGGCGATGCGATGTTTATTAAATAATTAGTTAAAGTCAAATGTTACTTATCTATCGTTGAATAGAGAGTAATGTTTGGCTTTTTATTGCTGAATGAACAATGTATTTAATTTATAGTGTTCATTCAAGCTACGAATGAACACTATTTCGGCCTTTATCATGGCCAACCCATAAAAATAGGACAACACTTTAGAATAAGTGCTGTCCTAAAAATATACTTTTTTATGAAGGAAACTATGCTTCCTTAGGCAAATCTTGGTAAAAAGCTGCCTTTGTAGAAGCGATATAAGGAATTAGCCATAGATAACCAATACCAAGAGTAAGCATAGAGAGGATATGCCAACCAATAAAGCTCAAATCTAAGAAAAATAGTTTTGCTTTAAAGCCGTTCATTAAGTGACGACTGGCTGTGATTGAATCAAGATAACGAGGAGTTTCTCCTGTTTCTACATAGGTATCATAATAAATAAAGTAACTTTGGGAATAGGAGTAACTTTTAATGATACCGGGAATGACAAGCAAAAGTGACCATAGAAACTTAAAAATAGTCGTTAATAAATAGAGAACAAGGACTGCTAGAGCATAAGGGGCACGGAATGTACGAAAAATGTCTTTAAACGGACGTATGTTCTCTTTTTTACCGCGGAAAAGATCTAAAAAGGTCCAACCAATGGCCACTGTGAAAAAAGTAGTAATTAAACCTGAGATTACTCCAGAAGAACTATTGCTAGAGTTGTCAGCACCTAATGAACTCGTATCATTCATAGCCCCCAAATTTTGATTGAGCCATAATATAACAGGAATTAAGACAAATGCAACAATGACAAACATAATTAAAACAGGTACTAAAGTCATCATAACACTTTCTTTCCAGCGGCCTCTCAACATTTCTCTAGCTTCTGCACGTAATTCGGCATTCGATTTCATGATTAACTCCTCCGATATATGATTGATTCTCTTTGTTTCATAATCAGTATAACAAAGGCGAGAAAAAAGCAAAACTAGGAAGCTCCTTAAACATTAATTATTGCAAAAACGTGTTTTTCCCGTTATGATTAAGAGTGGTACATATTTTTATCTAATAAAAATAAGGAAGTAGGAAATTTAATGGGAGAACCTGCAATACAATATCGATTAATAAAAAAAGAAAAACATACTGGCGCTCGTTTAGGGGAATTGATTACTCCCCATGGAACTTTTCCTACGCCGATGTTTATGCCTGTAGGAACGCTTGCGACAGTAAAAACAATGTCACCAGAAGAACTAAAAGAGATGGGTGCTGGTGTCATTTTAAGTAATACGTATCATTTATGGTTACGCCCAGGAGAAGATATTGTAGCTCAAGCGGGTGGATTACATAAATTTATGAATTGGGATCAGCCCATTTTAACTGATTCAGGTGGTTTTCAAGTTTTTTCTTTAGCAGATATGCGCAATATTGAAGAAGCCGGCGTGCACTTTCGTAATCATATAGATGGCTCGAAAATGTTTTTGTCTCCGGAAAAAGCGGTCGATATTCAAAATAAATTAGGTTCAGATATTATGATGAGTCTTGATGAATGTCCTCCTTATAATGAAAGTCATGATTATGTAAAAAAATCGATTGAACGCACGACCCGTTGGGCACAAAGAGGGTTAGAAGCGCATGCCAATCCGGAAAAGCAAGGCTTATTTGGTATTGTTCAAGGTGCAGGATATAAAGATTTGCGTAAACAAAGTGCTAAAGATTTAGTTAGCTTAGACTTTCCTGGTTATTCGATCGGAGGGCTTTCTGTTGGTGAACCCAAAGCAGAAATGAATGAGATGTTAGAATTTACAACGCCCTTGATACCTGAAAGTAAGCCTCGTTATTTGATGGGAGTTGGCGCAGCAGATTCACTCATTGATGGAGCCATACGTGGAGTAGACATGTTTGATTGTGTATTACCAACAAGAATTGCACGTAACGGAACGTGTATGACCTCCAAGGGTCGTTTAGTAGTGAAAAATGCCAAATATGCGCGCGATTTTCATCCAATTGACGAGAATTGCGATTGTTATACATGTCGTAATTATACACGAGCTTATGTGCGGCATTTATTGAAAAGTAACGAAACTTTCGGTATTCGTTTGACAACTTACCATAATCTTTATTTCTTACTGCATTTGATGGCGCAAGTTCGGCAAGCGATCAAAGAGGATCAATTGCTTGAATTTCGTGAACAATTCTTTGAAGAATATGGATTTAATGAAAAAAATGCAAAAAATTTCTAACTTTATAGAAAAATACTAGTGAAATATACTGGCTTCTGATAAAGTGTAGAGTGAAACGATAAAGGATGAGGTGAAAAATTAATGGAAATACTTATAATGCTGGTACCTATTATCATTTTGATGTATTTTATGCAGCGCTCACAAAAGAAGCAGCAAAGAAAACGTCAAGAGTTATTAGATAGTATGCGTCCAGGCAATCAAGTAGTAACAATTGGAGGGCTCCATGGAGTGGTCTCAGAAATTGATGATGAGAAAAAGACAGTGACACTTGACTGTGAAGGCATCTATCTTGAATTTGATCGCGCCTCCATTCGTACAGTAAGATCTTCTGATACAGGAGAAAATACGCAAAGTACTGCAGTGCCACCTACGGACAATGTACCAGATCACACTTCTGAAGAGATGAATGCTGATAATGATTCTCAAAAAGATAAAGACCAATCACAAGAATAATTTGATATTTTATTTTGTGTTGTCAAGACTAGTATTATGCTAGTCTTTTTTTTTATGAAAAAAACCGTATGATCTCTATTTGTTGTTAAGATCATATCGGTTTACGCATACTATATTGTTTTTCATCAATGTTTCTTGCTTGGCACCAGTTTTTGGGCTTTCCTGATAAAATGAGAGGCACTGTGGTTAAATCTGCAGTTTTTTTAGCCCCAACCATCGTATAAAGAGTTTGTAATTCATATTTCCATTGGTTAATTAATTCAATTGTTGCCTCATCACCCTTTGTCAAAAGATGATTTAAAAATGTTCCAGAGATTCCTACCATTTTAGCTCCTAAACAAAGTGATTTGAAAATATCAAAGGCATTCCGTATTCCTCCAGAAGCAATCAAGTGAAAATCTTGTGTGATTTCGTTGGCTTCTAACAAAGATTCGACAGTTGACTGCCCAAAATGATCTAAATAACTAAATTCACGCTTTTTTCTTCGCGCATTCTCAATTTGAGTAAAACTAGTTCCGCCACTACCTGCAACGTCGATTGTTTTAACACCAGTGGATAAGATCTGTTCCATTGTTTCTCGAGTCATACCGAAACCGACTTCTTTGACAACGACGGGCACTTCACTGTGGGAAACAATTTTTTCTAATAAGGAAAGCCAATGAGTAAAATCACGGTCTCCTTCAGGCATAACCAACTCTTGAGGGGTATTAAGATGAACTTGTAAGGCATCAGCTTGGAAAAGATCCACAGCTCGTTGGGCATTTTCTACAGAAGTTCCAGCGCCGACATTAGCTAGTAAAAAGCCATCCGGGAATTCTTTTCTAACAATCGTAAAAGAATCTTTTGTTTCGGGTTTTTTTAAAGCAGTAGATACTGAACCTGTTGCCATCATTACCCCTGTTTCTCTGGCGATACTGGCTAATTTCTGATTAATTTCTTTTGTCCAGTCGCTTCCGCCTGTCATTGTGTTAATAAAAAAGGGACTAGAAAACGGTTGGTGAAATAATTCAGTACCGATAGACACATCGTCCAAACGGTTTGAAGTAAATGATTCGTGAATAAGCCTTATTTCATCAAAGTCATTAGAATGAGGCTTATGAAAAGCTTTGGCAAGGGAAACGTGTTCATCTTTTCGATTCATTTAGGACCTCCTCGGTAATGGTAAACATGCAAGGGCAAGGGAATAATGTTTGCTTTCTCCCATTTACTCATTAAAGGCAAAATGCCTGTTTTTTGATCAGCAATGACAATACCACAATCGCCTCCGCCTGCACCAGAGGATTTTGCTGCACCGCCACAATTTTCTGCTAAATCGCATAGTTGTTTTAAGGCGGGGGTTTCAATCACAACATTGGTTGTTGAGGCAAGTTTTTGTAATAGTTGTCGGTTTTTTTGGATCATTTTTTTGATTTTTATGACATTATCTTCCATAAACCCGTTGATTAACTCTTTTACGCAATGATGACTGTCGATTAAAAATTGGTCATAATCTTTTTGGGTAGTGCTTTGATCTTGTTTTGATTGATTTACTTGGTCAACTAAATCTGAAGTAGAAGCTGGACTGCCTGTCCATCCAATCAATAAACGCATATGTTTGGGAGATTGTAACGGTTGAATGGACAGCTTGGGCCAATCACTTTTTAAAAGATCGCTAATAGGCCACTTTGTTTGCTTTTGTTTTACCCATTCATGGTCAAAAGTCGAAAAAGCTAACCAGCCGCCAAAACAACTAGCTGCAATATCTCCGCAAGAGCCATTTCCTTGAACAGCCAAGTGAGCTAAAGCAGCAATTTTAAATTGCGTTAGTGGGTCCATTTGCAGATCATAAAATAGATTCAAAGCTTTAACCGTCCCTACTGTAACTGCTCCACTTGAACCTAAGCCGTATTTTCGTCCGCTAGAATTATCTAGTTCACTTGTTACTTTTAGATGGTAAAAGCTCAATAATGTTCCTTGCTCTTTGGCATAACGTTCAGTTAAACGAATAGCGGCTAAAATATAATGAAAAGGATTTTCCCGGTGGTCTAAGACAAGCTCGCCATTTCTTCTTGTCCAGCGTATAGGTAGGTCGCTATATTGTTGAGATTGGATGCTTCCATTTTCGGTCGCACTTTCAATAGTAACATTAATAAACTGATCGACAGCTGCAATAACAGCCAAATGACCAGGTTCGACGACAGCATATTCGCCTGCAATATATAACTTTCCCGGGGCAGATACTTCAATCATTTTGACACTTCCGTTTCTAAAGATTCGATCCCTTTACCAGCGTGAGCCAGCACTAATTGTTGCTCTGAGAATTCTTTTTGTAAGTCATTATAAATTTTTTGACTATCTTTTTTAGGGCAAAGCACTTTTACATTAGGACCTGCATCCATAGTAAAATAGCAATTTTGTCCATTTTGTCGCATTTCATAGACTTTATTCATTGCTTTTAAGCTATCGGGCGTCCAATAAGAAAATGGAGGAGTAGCAGCTAATGTTGTCGCATGCATTTTTAAACAATTAGCTTCAATAACTTCACCCAGTGCATGAAAATCTTGGTTTGCGATAGCATTTTTGGCTGTTTTTATGTCAGCTTCTGCAGCTTTTAACCAGTCATTGTAATAAAGTGAAGTTTCTACTGTTTGCTGCATTCCATTTCTACTGGAAATCTTTTTTGCTTTATCATTAGTTATAATAAAAATCATCGCCAATTCATTTTCCCACTGATTAGCATCTACGGGTAGAGCAAAAGACGTTTGGTCAGAATCTCCTTTTTTCCATTCAGCAAATCCCCCATAGATACTGCGACAAGCAGAACCTGAGCCCTTTCGCGCAAAACGTGATAATTCTGTCGAAGAAAGATTAAGTGCTAAAGCCTCATTACAAGCTCCTGCTAAAGCTGCTAAGCCGCTAGCAGAAGAGGCTAGACCAGCTGCTGTAGGCACAAAGTTGTGACTATGGACAACAGCATGGTCATAAATCCCAGCTTGTTTGCGTGCTAAATTTAAAAGACGGGAGACTTTTTGCATCTTTTTTTCTCCTTCTTGTAAGTAGCCATCTAAATAAAAAAGATCCTCAGTATAGTCTTTAGAAAATGAGACACTTGTTTCAGTATAGAAAGCATCTAATGTTAACGATAGACTGCTGTTCATAGGTAAAATTAGCTTTGGATCCTTTTTCCCCCAATATTTAATTAAAGCAATATTAGTAAAAGCCCGAGCTTTCCCATTATGCATATTGATAAACTCCTAATCCTTGTACCCAGGTTTCTTTTATTCCCAGTTTTTGTAGTTTTTGAGCTAATTGCTCAGCTTGTTCTTTGGTTTTTGTTAACGCTAAAAAACAGCCTCCGCGGCCGCCGCCTGTTAACTTTGCGCCTAATGCGCCATTATCTAAAGAAAACTGGATAAAATCGTCTAGCAATTGGTTGCTAACAGTTAAAGATTTTAAATACTGTTGCGCTTGAGTCATGATTTCGCCTAATGCTTCCGGCTGGTTTTCAATAATAGCTTCTTTAGCTTGGTCAGTGAGTAGACCTAACTCTTGGATACCTGTGAAAGTTTTTTTGTTAAAGTCTTGCAACAACTGGTAGACAGATTGCACAGCTTCTCTAGTTTGTCCAAGCATTCCTGTATCAGCGACCAGCAGATAGGCGTCTATATTCATTGGAAACGTTGTGACTTGTTGCTTTCTCTCAAAGAAAATAGGCTCATCTCCACTGGCAGCTGCAGCATCAATACCACTTGGATTGCCATGTGCAATTCTTTCAGCAAAATCAACAAAAAATAGCAGTTCTTGTTGGTTGAGATTTTGCTCACTCCAATGAAAAAAAGCCCGTGTAACTGCGACTGCAACAGCAGCACTTGACCCCATACCTCTTGCAGCAGGAATCGTACTGTTGATGGTTAAATGAAAGTTCGGTGTATGTAAAGCAGTTTGTAATCTGTAACTAAGCTGCATGATGCTTTTTAGCTGTTCAGGTGCATTTTGTAGATAGCCCGTGTAATAGCGAGAAGTTAAGTAGTTGCTTTCTGTTTGTTGTATGTTGGCTTTCACTTGTGTACCATTAAAGGGAAAAGCAATTGCTGGTTCACCATAAACAACGGAGTGTTCACCAATAAGAATTATTTTCCCATTTGAATGGCCATTTCCCTGACATAACATATGTGGCCTCTTTCTGTTTTCATTTTTATATCCTTTAGCTATTCTACTAAATAAATCCCTTCTCGTTAAGTTTTCCAAACATTTTATAAGAAAAAAAGTTAAATCTTAAGTTTTTATGATCTTATGAAGGAAAGAAGTACTTGAAGGTGTAGAGGAAACAAGTTAAGTATTAGTTTAACAAAAAGGATAAAAACTTAACACATTGAATGCTTTGTGAAAGAATGCCTTTTAAGAAAGTTTTTTTCACAAAGTGTTTTTTGTATGCGTTTTTTCTACCGATAAAATCCCTTTATAGCGTTTAACATGTGAATTTTATCGCATTTTTTTAAGTTGTGCAAAAATTATTGATAGTTCTTATATTCACAATCTTGTTATAGTATATTTGTAAAATAAGGGAGGAAAATCAGATGACAAAAACAGTAATTATAGGAACAAACCATGCTGGTTTAGCTGCAGCCAATGCCATCTTAGATAATTCGGAACAAGAAGTCGTAATGATTGAACGCAATGAAAATTTTAGCTACTTAAGCTGTGGTACGGCGTTGTGGGTAGGGCAACAAATTGATAGTGTAGATGGTTTGTTCTATACAAACCGTGAAGATTTTGAAGCAAAGGGCGCAAAGGTACGTACACAAACCAACGTTGACAATATTGATTTTGAAGCAAAAATTGTCTATGCAACAACAAGTCAAGGAGAAAATGTGACAGAAGACTATGATAAATTAGTGTTAGCTACAGGGTCTATCCCTATTTCTCCTAAGGTACCTGGTCGTGAACTAGAAAACATTACTTTTATGAAACATTATGAAGAAGGTCAAAAGATTGATCAACTGTTTGAACATAAAGACATAGAAAATGTCGCAGTTATTGGTGCTGGCTACATTGGTGTAGAGATGGCAGAAGCTGCTAAAAGACGAGACAAAAATGTATTATTATTTGATGCATTAGATCGTAGTTTGCCAAGTTATTATGATGCGTGGCTTACTGATGATATGGACAAAAATTTGGCTAATCATGGAATTGAGTTACATTATGGTGAACTTGTTAAAGAATATAAGGGAACAAATAAGGTGGAGCAAATCGTCACTGAAAAAGGCGAATACGAGGTTGACCTAGTGATTAACGCTATCGGTTTCTTACCCAATAATCAACTTGCAAAAGATCATTTAGAACTATTTACTAATGGTGCTTATTTAGTAGATCGGCACCAACAAACAAGTGATCCAGACGTTTATGCAGTGGGCGATTGTGCCACAGTCTATTCTAATGCATTACAGGCGACCACTTATATCGCGTTAGCTTCGAATGCTTTACGTACCGGCATGGTTGCTGGAGAAAATATTGTAGGTAACGCTGTTGAATCTCCAGGAGTTCAAGGTTCTAATGGAATTTCAATTTTTGGTTACCATATGGTTTCAACTGGTTATTCAGTAGAATCTGCTGCGAAATTTGATTTGAACGTGAAATATACAGATATAGAAGATACACAAAAACCAGAATTTATGAAAGAAAATGATAATGTGAAATTACGGATTGTCTATGAAGCAACGTCTCGACGGATTGTTGGTGCCCAAATGTCTTCAACAACTTCAGACATTTCGATGGCTATCCATATGTTCTCGTTAGCTATTGAACATCAAGTGACAGTGGATGAATTAGGAAAATTAGATCTATTCTTCTTGCCACATTTCAACCAACCGTATAATTATATTAATAAGGCAGCTTTAGCCGCAGAATAAAAAGAAGCTGGGACATAAATAAAGACAAGACAAAAATACCCGAACGATATTTGATAAGATTTTCTAATTGTCGTGAATTTGCGACGAGGACCTGCTGGACCGCAGGAGCAATCTCTCTTATAGTTCGGATATTTTATTATTAAGGAGACTTTTGTCCCAGTCTCAATATTTTATAGTATGCTTGTTTGACTGTTAGAGATAAACATGATATACTACAAAAGTTGAGAAATGGAAGTAGAAGCACCCGCTTCTCGCCTTAGCGACAAATGTGGCTGGGCAGAATAGTTATTTTACACTAGGGATCGTTATGTCTTAGTGCAAAAGTACGTGCGGGTTCTTATAGAAGAACTCGTTTTTTTATGAAAAAATTTTGATGAACTTTCTTTCTCGCAAAAAATTTGGAGGTGAATGACCATAGCAAAGGATATGATGGTAAACGACGGCATTCGTGCACGTGAGTTGCGTTTGATCGATCAAAATGGAGATCAACTTGGCGTCAAAACAAAAGCAGAAGCGTTGAAGGTAGCTGAACAGGCAGACCTAGATGTAGTTTTGGTAGCACCGAAGGCAAAACCACCAGTTGCGCGAATCATGGATTACGGAAAGTACCGTTTCGAACAACAGAAAAAAGAACGTGAAGCTCGTAAAAAACAAAAAGTGATCAATGTAAAAGAAATTCGTTTAAGTCCAGCGATCGATGAGAATGATTTCAATACAAAACTACGTAATGCACGTAAATTCCTTGACAAAGGCGATAAAGTAAAAGCTTCGATTCGTTTTAAAGGCCGTGCCATTACCCATAAAGAAATTGGTCAGGAAGTCTTGAACCGTTTAGCTCAAGAAACAGAAGATGTAGCTACTGTTGAGCAACAAGCGAAGATGGACGGACGTAGTATGTCATTGATGCTTGCACCTAAAAAAGAGAAGTAAGCAGGAATCTACGAAAAAGTGGATGAAAAATTCGTTTGTACAGATTTGGAGGAGGAAAATTAGCTATGCCAAAACAAAAAACACACCGCGGATTAGCAAAACGTGTAAAACGCACTGGTAATGGTGGATTAAAAAGACATCGCGCGTTTACAAGTCACCGTTTCCACGGTAAGACCAAAAAACAACGTCGTCAATTGCGTAAACCGACTATGGTTTCATCACACGATATGAAACGTGTTAGTCAACAATTAGATAATATGAAATAAAATTTGTGTATGATAGGCACATTTATTCAAATGAAGGAATATTTAGGAGGAATTAAATATGGCACGCGTTAAAGGTGGAGCAGTAACTCGTAGACGTCGTAAAAAAACATTAAAATTAGCTAAAGGTTATTATGGAGCAAAACACACTCTATTTAAAACAGCTAAAGAGCAAGTAATGAATTCGTACGATTACGCATATCGTGATCGTCGTCAGAAAAAACGTGATTTCCGTAAACTATGGATTGCACGTATTAACGCTGCGGCACGTATGAATAATATTAGCTATTCAAAATTAATGCACGGTTTGAAAGTAGCTGGCATCGAAGTGAATCGTAAGATGTTAGCCGATATTGCAGTAAATGATGAAAGTGGATTTACGGCATTAACAGAGCAAGCTAAATCTGCATTGAAAAATAATTAATAAAGATATTGGAAAAGAGGCTATAATATAAGCCTCTTTTTTTGTATTAAATTTTCCCCTAGGTATTACCTAGGGATTAATAGACGCTTCGTAGTCATGATTTTACTCAATAATATTTCGGTTTAATGGCTTATAAAAGACTGAGATGATTGTTAGCTATAGCTAACAATCATCTCAGTCTTTTATAATAGCTAGGAATGAATTATTTGGTATATTTGCCCATCATCTATGGTTAGTCAGGTTCTTTATCGAAGTTTTCGTGTAAATGAAAAGATTGGTTATAGAAATTAAGTCCCGTTGTAATTAATAAAGCTGAAGCAGCACCTAGTAAGGAGCCTAAAGCAATACCGATGAAACGATATTGTAATAATGTGGATACATCTTGATCTTTTGTCAGACTTGCTAAGAGTAAGGCCATAGGAGTGGTAAAAAAAGCAGATAAGGCATAATTACTACTCACAGTTATTTGTGAAACTGTAAAAAGAATAATAATCGAGACAATAGCCTCTAAAGTCGTTAAAGAAGCATTTAGCAATAAAGCAGCGATCCCAATGCCAATAATTGTGCCAAAAATACGCTGTGCATTGCGCTGCATAACCGCTCTTAGGTTATCTCCTTGTAAGATAGCTGCACAAGATACTACCATCCAGTACGGATTATGTAATTGTAAACCTGAACTTAAATAGACGGCTAAAAACAATGTAGAACTATAAAATATACTATCTAAGAAAACACCAGGATCTTCAAAGATCCGCTGAAAAATACTTTTTTTCTTTATCGGTTCAGTAGGATCTTTTTCAACGAAGTGTACAATTATTGCCATAATAGTTGCAATAGAAGCCCCTAATAAATAAAAACTACCTAGGACAGGGACTTGTCTTGCGGGAATGTCTATGCTTGCTCCCATAGCTGAAACTAAAACAGCAAAAAAGGGGCCGGGTTTGTTAATATTATAAAGGCGGAAAAAAACACGTCCGACAAAAGCAATGAATCCTATAGCAATAGGTGTCGTCCAATTGGCAAAAGTTGTTAAGGCACCAATGTTAAAGCTGATTAAAATAAAAGATGCTACCGAAATAAAACGAATGAGCAAATTTTTTAAGGGAATATTATCATAATACATCAGAGTGAAAATTCCCAAAAAACCAAAAGTAGCAATTGTCATATTGCCTGAGAAATATCCGAGAAGAAATACTAACGTCATACAAGTGATCGTTCCAATAAGTTGTGCAATGTTAAAACTAGGTTTATGAATATGTAATAATTCTTTGGTAAAATTGTCCTTTCTTTCATTTATACAACACCTCAATTAATGATAACATAAATGGAGAAAATTGATGGGACTCACGTTTGTGAAACAGTTAGTGATTAGCAACTATTGTCAAAGCTACTTGTTAAAAGTGGTTTCTATATTGAACACAATCCTTATGTAAATAGTAGGCCTCCCTATTCCATAATTAAAAACCCCTTATTTGGCAGAAGCTTTTCTTCTATCAAATAAGGAGCTTTTTTAAGGAACTTAAACTTTGTGTCAATTTTTAGAGACTTCCTTTAATTTTTTTGCATGTCCACCAATTTTGTCAGCGAAATGTTCAGACTCTTCTCTGGTAGAAAACAACAGTAGATTTGTAGGTGTTTTATCTCTGGTGCGGTGTCCGTCTTTATTAATATAACCATGAAAAACTTTTACTACATACATGCAATCTCCTCCCTTATGTTAAGTTACTTTTGATTATACGAAAGGGGAAGATAAAAGCAATAAAAACGCTCTCAGCTTAAAAAAAACTAATAATTTTTATTTTCTAAATAGTTAGCAAAAATGGCTCTTTGTCAACTGGTGTTGGTAAAGAAAACTCGATAAATAAAGGAAGCAGTTAGGCGCTATGGTCTAGCTGCTTTTTTTAGTTTGTATAGGTAAGGGTCCGGGTTGGAAATACTTTCCTCGGTATAAAAAGATCCGTTGCCGAAAGTTCTCAAAGCTATGGAAACCATAAGCGACTCGTTTTAGGACTTTAATAGGATTATTTAAACCTTCTAAAGGACCATTAGAGTAAGGCACCGTTAAAGCCAGCCGGATCTCTTGTCGATACTTGCGAAAGGTCTTGACTACGGGCTGAAACGGGTCAGGAAGCTGAGACAAATCGGTTTTTAATAATTGATCCAAACGTT
>NZ_AUIQ01000035.1 GCF_000423785.1 Tetragenococcus muriaticus DSM 15685
GGGAGCGTCAATAATTTTGTGTAAATGAGTTGCCCTTCTGTAAAACAATTCGTTATTCTGTAAACATCGAAGCTAAGGTATCGGTCACTTGTTGGAAGCCCTTATGGCTTCGGTTTAAAAACTTTTGATTATAATGGTCAAAGATAGAAACAAGGAAACGTTCTAAAGATTCTTCATTTTGAAATTGCTCTTTTCTGTGACTGTATTTTTTAATTTGCTTATTGAAAGATTCAATTAAATTCGTTGAATAAAGGGTACGACGGATACTTGGAGGAAATTCATAGAACGTCAATAAGTCTTGATTTGCTAGAAGCGACTGCATCATTTTGGGATAAGCTTTCTGCCATTTATCCGTCATATAGGTTAGACAGCGTAGGGCTTCTTCTTTGGTGCTTGCTTGATAAACCGTCTTAAAGTCCTCACAGATTTCTTTTCGATCTTTGACCCGTACTTTATGTGCCAGATTACGAGAGACATGGACACAACAGTGTTGATACTGGGCTTGAGGATAGATTTGATGAATCTTCTCTTTCATGCCTTTTAGACCGTCTGTGATAAAAAGCAGTACATCTTGAACGCCTCTGGCGTGAATATCTTGTAATAGTTCTT
Source organism: Tetragenococcus muriaticus DSM 15685 (assembly GCF_000423785.1). Lineage (GTDB taxonomy): Bacteria > Bacillota > Bacilli > Lactobacillales > Enterococcaceae > Tetragenococcus > Tetragenococcus muriaticus. Next base: position 610 of record NZ_AUIQ01000035.1, read on the forward strand.
CCCAAATAGCTAGGGATTCTGTCGGCGCAATCGTGTAGCCCAGGACTTCTTTGGTACCGTCTTCTCGAATCCCAATAGCAATATAAACGGCTTCTTTGGCTACGGTTTGTCGTTTTAAAGGAATGTAGGTCGCGTCCATAAAAACAGCAACATATTCCTGGTGTAACGCTCTAGTTTTAAACGCTTGAACTTCTTCTGTTAGGGCTTTTGTCATATTGGATATCGTTTGGGGCGTATAATGATGTCCGTACATTTTCTCAATTAATTGGGCGATCTCTGACATCGTTACCCCATTTTCAAACAGATGAATGATCGTTGTTTCTAATGTATCATTGGATCTTTTATAAGTTGGCAATGTCTGTTGTTTAAACTCCCCATTGCGATCTCGAGGAATTTCCAATGACAATTCGCCATACTCTGTTTTGATCGTTCGTTGGTAAGCCCCGTTTCTTGAATTGCCAGAATTGAACCCTGCTCGTTCATATTTTTCGTAATCCAGAAAAGCCGTTAGTTCGGTCTTAAGGAGTACATTGACTGCGTTTTCCAGGTGGGAACGAAAGCATTCGTTCAAATCGCCTTTATTTACTAGTGTTTGTAAAATATCTGTAGTAAAATCATTCATAGGGAAGTCCTCTTTTCTGTGAGTTAGTTGTCGTTAACTTTATTCTACAGAAAGGACTTCCTTTTTTGTATGGTATTTTCTCTATTTACACAAAATATTTTACACTCTCTCCTATTCATAGAATCATTATATCATATATGATATAAAAAATCAATTTTTATATTCTGCACTATCTATAAACGTGGTGAGTAAAAAATGTCTTGCTTTTTATTAAAAAAGCCTCCCAAACAAAGTCTGTAGAGTTAATAATAATAGATAAAATTTCAGTTATCTGACGTTACTTTTGTTAAAAACCAGAAAAAATGACACTAAGCCTAACAAATTGAATAAATCGCCTTCAAAACGATAACTTAACTAATCAGAAATCTCATTAGATAGTCCCCACTCCTAGCTTTCCTTGTCATTTCTCCTCCCTACTAGCCATTTCCACTATCTTTTTACCACCACTCAATTTTCTCCTTTTTATTATTCCGATTATAGTGAAACTACCTCGAGGAATAATAAGAAAAAGGAATAACATCCAATGCAAACAACAGAATTAAACCAACTCGTGCAAGATTACCAACGACTTTTCCACAAAGTCTTACGTAAATGTAGTATTTTTCCGGGGCAACCGGATTATGAGGACCACATGCAGGAATTACGGCTACTATTTTTCTTAAAAGCAAAACCTTACGAGTCACGCGGCTTATTTGAAGCAGAATGCAATATGAGCTACCTCTATCGTTTCTTACTATGGAGTATTATCGACAAAAAACGAAAGAAAGATCCAAAAGAAAATGAAGTTAATGACGAGGAAGTCCTTTATTTACAACAAGCGGAAGCAAACTATTCTGAAGTTGATTTCTTAGATGAGTTTCTAGCGACTTACAACCAATTACAAGAAAAAGATCAAAAGAAGGTATTAGCTTTGTTAGAAAATGTCGACTTATCCCGGCAAAACCGGCATCGTTATCGCATGCGTCTAAGAGAATTGTTTAAAAAGAACCGATAAATTAAAAAATCTCGGCTTTAGCCTTTACTCGGTTAAAGTCGAGTATAAATAATAGCAAAACATTTGATTACTCTGAAATCTCCAATTCAGACAGAATTTGCTGCTTCTCATTTCCTTGTATCATCTTGTCATGTATCTCTATACACTTTCCATAAAAATCTTTTCCATAACCAGGAATTTCTAGAAAAGTCAGTCCATTGATTGCTTTGCGTATAACGCAAGAAGAAGAAACATCTAAATATTCTAACAGTCCCATTCTCCAACCATCTGGCATTTTTCCTGCATATCGTTTGATGACCCCATGAACTAAAAAAGCTCTATGCATCTTTTCATAAATAGCTTTAGCTTTACGATCCAAATAGAAAACAAAATTATTCACTAGAGAAACAATCGCCCTCTGACCAAAAGGAAAACTCAAATCATTCATCCGTCCCGGATTAACCCATATAGCTCTTTTCGGGTTGGTTGAAATACTAAAAGGAATTAAGCTAAAACTTTCACAAGATAACGGAATACTATTTACCTTCAAAGACAAAAATTCCTCTACTGTTTTCTTATACTCTATAAATCCCACTTTCCAATAATAATACAAAAATTGGTCTACAATAATGTCTGTTCCTAAATCAACGATCTTCGCCGTATTTTGATAAATAATAAATGTGTGATCAATTTCCTTTTCATACGGTATAATGGCATAAATCTCTTCATCAAAATCGACACTGGTTCCAATACTGATTTCTGTATAAAGCTGGTTCAAATCCACAGGCTGATTTATCGTCCGATTGTTAAATGCAAAAAGCTTTTCCAGTTTTGGTTGAAATTCTAACGTTTTCGTCTACCTCCCCACTTTAAATTCAGTATTTAGCCCCACTATAGAGCTAATTTTCTCTTCCATTGACTACGCTCCTTACTTATAGATTACATCTATTATAAAATAAATAGCTAAAAAAGAAAACGGTTTTACAAAAATATTTTAGTGAAAAATAATTTTTTTATGTTTTTGAAAGGCAGTCTGTTGCCTTTGCGAGCAACAATCTCCTAAACTGTTAGATGTAATTTTATTTGAAATGCATTTCTGCAAATGTAAAAAAGTACTGGTAGAAAAATTATACATTCCACCAGCATTAAAGCTAAATATCATAAAATTTTAATAACTTAACTTTGTTTTAATTTACTTCTCTGAGTCATTAAATATCGAAAGCGGCAATAAGGCACTCACTACATATTGTCCTGCATCAACAACTTCAGATATTTTCAAGTCTACGCAAAGGCTGGCAAGTAAATAAGCGTCTATTTTCTCAATAGCATAGGTTTCAGATACGTAATCGATCATAGAACGTAACGCTTCCTGAGCTCCTGTCATTAAATCTGGTCCTACACCTGTCGTGCCATAAAAATCATCATGATTTACTTTTTGCGTTAAACCACCTTTTGTTTGAAATTGTGGGGAAGGAATTGATTTTTCTGAGGCTTTTATTACTGTAAATTTCAAACTGGCATACATTGGACATTCTAAAGCCGATACACATACTTCTCCGTCACCTTGTGCCGCATGCCGTCTCCACAACTAAACAGTGCCCCGGCTTGTTGAACGGGTAAGTACAGTTTCGTCCCTATGGTCAATTGTCGTACATCCAAGTTTCCGCCAAAGTTTCCAGGAGGCATAATCGGAGTGCCATCTCCATCTTTAGGACAAACGCCCATGGTTCCTAAGAAAGGTTCAATTGGAACTTTAATATCTTCACTAAAATGAATATACTTTCCATCGGATAAATCAAAGGTACGCAAATACGCGTCGGGGTAGTCTTCAGCTAATAAACCTAAACCAGGTAAAACCGCTGTCCATCCCCAGTGTTTTGTTTTCAAATCAAGGATTTCTACAGCCAAAGTGTCTCCTGGTTCTGCACCGTTGATATAAACTGGACCAGAAAGTGGATAAACATAATCCCAATTAAGTTCTGAAATGGCTTCTGTCGTTGAGTGAAAATTAAATTGATTATCCGATACTTCTCTTGTTTCAAAAACCACTGTGTCACCGCTATCAATTGTCAAAATAGGTTCATGCTCTTTGTGCCAAGTGTAGTGAACTGTATCCGTTGTACATTTATGAGTTTCTGCCATTACTTACGCCCCCTTTGTTATTTAACCTTAAATATAGCAAAGGAATTGGGAATAAGCAATTCAAATCAATTCACTATTGACTTATGCGCATTATGCGTATATAATATAGTTGTAGGAAGGAGTTGAGTAAATGCCTCAAACAGCTAAGCAAGTCATTAAACTACTTAAAAAAAATGGATTTACTGAAACAAGAATTAAAGGCGACCATCATAGATATGAAAATGGTCAAGGTAATAAAGTGACAGTGGCATACAGTAGTTTAAAAGACGAAATCAGACCAGGCACTTACAACAACATCCTAAAGCAAGCCGGGCTAAAATAGCCCTCTTGCCTTTATTAAAAAACTAAGGAGGAATCACTATGGTAAAAACTAATTTTGTAGCTTATCCTGCCGTATTAGACGATAGCGAAAACCAAACTGGTGAATATTCTGTTCTTTTCCCAGATGTCCCGGGCGCACTTTCAGAAGGTGTTGGCATTCCTCAAGCATTATCTAACGGAGCTGAAGCATTAGAGCTGATGTTATATGATGAAGAGGAACTGCCTGAAGCTTCTGACCTAAAAACTGTACAAGAAGAATACCCTCAAGCAATTGTTAGTTTTGTCACCGTAGATTTAATCGCTGCTGCTAAAAAAGTTAAAACGCCCGTGGTTAGGAAAAACACTACAATCCCTGAAGACCTTGCTGAAAGAGCAGATTCTGCCGGTATCAACTTCTCAGAAACACTTACAGAAGCACTAAAAGAAAAACTAGAAGTCTAGCATGTGTTAGGCTTCTTTTTATTTGTTTACTTCTATGTTATTTCCCCTCTACTTAAATGGTTATCTTGGTCGTCAAAATGGTAAAAGATTCTACACATATCCAAACCCAGCTTATGAAGACCCAGATTTCTTAAAGTAATTAACTAATACTGAATGATTGGTAAATTTTTTCAAGAACTCATTTAACCCTTGGCATAACCTTTTTTCTAAAGGCTCGGTTTTTTTACTTTCTGGATGTACAAAAAAACGCACTTCGTATTAATTAATAAAGTGCCCTTTTATTTTTAACAGGAAATAAGTAGTTTTGGTTGAAACCTTCTGTACATTGGCGTTCAACTTTGATTTCATCTTTTGTTCTTCCGTGCAATAATTTTCGCTTGAATTAATGCTTTTTTGGGTAAACTTATATGGCTCCATAATATCACAGTTAGTCTTCATTCATCCATTCATGAAAATGCGGAGCTTTTTCGGAATTATAATGGCCATTTTGGTCAACATCAACCTTTTCCTTAGGAATAGTCGTAATTAAGTTATGCCAATCTAAAGCAGTAGGCAATTTTTTAAGAACAAGTTCATTATTATCATTAACATCAATAGTGACTTGATCGCCATCTTGTAAACCTAGTTTACGACGAAGTTCAACTGGAATAACAACCTGTCCTTTACTAGAAACTTTAGAAATTTTGGGAGTTCCTTGGTCGATCATAAAATCCCTCCTTCAGAAGTCTTACTTCTTACTAAAAAAAATAGACTAAAAGCATGTTTTTGAACGTAGCTTATGCCTGATCGAGTCAGTAACAGTCCGTATTTTACTAATAAATAGTATAATTCACAATGTAATCGGTGTTAAGAAGAAGTTCATTCTACTACTTCTTCTTCGTGCAGACTGTGTTAATTCCCGATTGCTTATACACATATTTTCGTCCCAAACTATAAAACTAATTTTCCCAAAAAATCTCTCTCTTATACATCTTATTTCTAACATCTAGCAGTTCTGCTTCCATTCGTTGAGACACAATCACATCCGATATTGTCTTAAATTTATCAAAGTCTTTAAAAGCGCCATTTATATAATTTTAACCAGCCGTCCTTCTTATTATAAAAATTGACCAAAAGTAATCTTATCTTTTGATCAACTTTATTTTCTATAAATATCTTTCCTGTGCCCTACTTCTAAAGCTAAAATAATTAATTTTTCGTCGTCAACCTTGGTAATAACGCGATAACTTCCTATTCGATAACGCCATTTCCCAGAGTGATTTCCAACGAGCGGTTTACCCATCAATCTTGGATTATTGCTTCCTTCAATATTTTTATCAAGCCACTTAAGTATAGTTTTTGCAGCAAATTTATCTAATTTTTTTAATTGCTTATCGAACCTAGGAGTTGTCTCTACATGAAAAGTCATTCGCTCTCTCCTAAGCCATATTCCTCTAATGATTCTGACAGAGGATGGGATTGCGGATTTTTCAAATACTCATCATAAGCTGCATCCCCAATTTGTGCATCATAGGCGTCTTCTAAAGATGACAGTGTTGTAGTCTTTAATAGTTCAGACAAACTCTTTCCCTCAAACTTTGCCATATTATCTAAAAAGTCTTTTTCTTCATCAGTAACACGTACAGTAATAGTAGCCATATAATTCCCTCCTTTAGGGTTAATTCTATCATAATTATAGCATGTACTCTTTTCATCGTAAACACAATTGTGTTCAAACTTAAATTCTTTTAATTGGCTACTCAGCTTATATATTTATCCCACATTTACACTTTACAAAATAATAGTGCAATACCATCGACATATAGGTACTGCACTACTAAGTTTTTATTCCTGTGAATCATTAAAAATAGAGAGTGGCAATAAAGCACTAACAACATATTCTCCTGCATCAACGATTTCAGATATCTTCAAATCGACACAAAGACTGGCAAGTAAATACGCATCAATTTTCTCAATATTATAGGTTTCAGATACATAATCGATCATAGCCCGTAACGCTTCCTGCGCACCTGTCATTAAATCGGGTCCGACACCTGTCGTGCCATAAAAATCATCATGATTGACTTTTTGCGTTAAACCGCCCTTCGTTTGAAATTGTGGGGAAGGAATAGATTTTTTTGATGCTTTGATTACTGTAAATTTCAAACTGGCATACATTGGACATTCTAGAGCCGATACACAGACTTCTCCGTCACCTTGCGCCGCATGACCATCACCACAGCTAAACAAAGCACCCGCTTGCTGCACTGGCAAATATAGTTTCGTTCCTATGGTCAATTGTCGTACATCCAAGTTTCCGCCAAAGTTTCCCGGAGGCATAATCGGAGTCCCATCGCCATCTTTAGGACAGACACCCATGGTTCCTAGGAAAGGTTCAATCGGCACCTTGATATCGTCGCTAAAATGAATATATTTCCCATCTGATAGATCAAAGGTACGCAAATACGCATCCGGGTAATCTTCAGCTAATAAACCTAAACCAGGTAAAACCGCCGTCCAGCCCCAGTGCTTCGTTTTCAAATCAAGAATTTCTACAGCCAAAGTATCTCCTGGTTCCGCACCATTGATGTAAACCGGACCAGAAAGTGGATAAACATAATCCCAGTCAAGTTCTGAAATCGCTTCTGTCGTTGAATGAAAATCAAATTGGTTATCCGATACCTCTCTTGTTTCAAAAACCACCGTGTCACCGCTATCAATTGTCAAAATAGGTTCATGCTCTTTGTGCCAAGTGTAGTGAACTGTATCCGTTGGACATTTGTGAGTTTCTGCCATTGCTTACGCCCCCTTTGTTATATTATCTTTAAATATAGCAAAGGAATGAGGAATAAGCAACTGGGAGGTTAAGGTTTTGTTATTTTAATATTGTATGTTTATACATTTAGTTATAATCCTAAAAGGTTTTATCTCTTTTGCCCTAACTTTTTAAATACCATAACAAAATACAAAATTGATTCATAAATCGTAACTTTGGTTCTTTTATATGCTAGAAGGAACTGTTACTTAATCCATTATTGCGTTCTCAAAAGTTTTGAATCACTAATTCGCTGTATACTGCTTTGGTCTTCAGTTAATAGTTAAATTGCTTGAATTGATAGAATTGCACCTTAGCCGAATGTGATTTTCATAATTAAAAGAGCAATTAGTTCGTTCCGACATAGACTTTTATTGCTTTTTCTAGTTGAAAACGGCAACAGTTGTTCAAATCGTATTTCAAATTTTTATTTTAAACAGTACAAAACACCTTTACAGTATACACTACATATAGATAAACCATTAATATGAAATGCAATATATAGTATTGATGATTGACTTTTTTCTAATAAAAATGTATAATAACTTAAGTAATGTTAGCAAAAAGAAGATACTTTTAATTACTGATCGGGAATAATACAAGTAGTTAGTTTAAACGATAGTGTAGTTTTCAAATATGCAAAAAATTCAGCTGTTACGAAAAAGGTAATCACTTTTATAGTATCTTTTTACTGACCTTACAAAAATATATTAGCTTCTATAAGAAGCGGAAAGTAAAGGTGTCATTATGACAAATACGTACTATGTAAACAAGGATAATACCACTAACCCTAAGAATAACCATGAAGTCCATACAAGTGATTGCACATACTTACCTTCTTCTGAAAATCGAGTATATCTTGGAAGATTTAATTCATGTCGTTCTGCAGTTTCCGAAGCTAAACAAAGTTTTACCAACGTTGATGGCTGTGCTGTTTGTTGCCCAAATTGTCATAAAAAATAAATTTAAACTTTTATTATAGCTGAATTTGCTATTTATTCCGAATTTAAAGCAGGTAAAAAATCAGTTTAAAACTTAACGGGTATAAAAAAAGTTTTTTGCTAAGTGCCTATTTATAAATAGCTAGTAGACAAGAGAATATTTGTTATAAAAACCAATTCCTATATTCCCGGTTGTAAGCATTTATACGTTGCTAATAATAAAGCATTACCTTCCTACATAGAATAAATATAGACTTATCTACTAAAACAGCCAAAATAAGATCCGAGAAATACTATTTTTCTTGGGTCTTATTTTTATTTTGTCACAAGTTTTATTCATCCAAATTGACTTCCTTAATAGAATCCTTATTACAATTTTTTATTGATTATTGCGAATAGATTGAGCCACTTCTGCAGAATCATCTCCCAATAGTGACAATTTTTTCCCAATGAATGCCAAGAGTTTCACCATCTAGCACCAGGGAATTCACCACTCCTTAGACCTAGTGTAGCCCCTGCCCAATCGACTTCAAGAATTTCCCCAGGTTTTCGTTCAATTCGCATTGTCGCTTTGTGTTTCTCTGCGAATTTTCGATAGTAGCGAAGAAAGCTGCGATAAGAATAAGGTATGGCATTCTCTGCTCGACATTTAGCTTCATATTCATGATGAAGTAACTTTAGATTGACCCTTTTTTCCTAGTTTTCTATGAATATACTTAAAGTCCATTGGACGATAACCAGAACCTTCCATAGCTTTTTCAAGAAAGAGAAGTTCTTCTAACCAATGATCCGTCATCTCATCCGTTAAAGGATAAGCAACATCTCTTACCATGGCTTTTTGCACAACTCCTGACACTTTTTGACGGGAGTGTTCCGTTGTTGACGCGATACTGCATAATGAAAAATCTTCGCTATGCATCCCCAGTATTTTTCTATACTGAAACATAAAAATAACCTCCATATACTTCAAAGTCACGCGATTACGCATGCTCATTAAGTATACAGAAGTTAGGATGGTAAATCATCTGGTACTGACTGGTAAATTACATGACAACAGCTGGTAAAAAACTTGTCACTACTGGTACATTTTGGTGGCAGTAGTCAGGTAGTGATGTTGAGTGAAATTTTAGATAGTATAAAAAAGAGAAATGCTTTTATGTATCTTATATAAGCCCTTTAATATGAAGTAATAAAAGAAGTTAGTTAATTCAAATATGTTAGCTCTATCTAGTCCAAAGAAAAGAGTAGCCCTAGATGGAGTTATAGCTTATTGTGTAATTTTTGTACTTTCAATTAAAAAGTCGACCGAAAGTCTCAGATCTCATTCAACTTTATTTTTCGATATTGAATCATAAAAAATGACTTCCTATATAATTATCGTTATACTGCTAGGCATAGTTTCATTATACAGAAAGTCTATTCTAATAAGGATATTTCATTTAAGCGGTTCTCTACTCCGCATTCACCGGCTCTATTTCACACAATTCTTCAAAAATTTTTTTGGTCCTCCTACGCCTCCTCCTGTCACACTTGACGGAAGTTCGGTTTTTCCCGTTTCTTTATCCGGATGTACTCTTTTTACATTTATAAACTGATATGTGTTAAAAAGCACAGATATAATTTTGCAAAATACGATAGCCTACAAAAGAGTAGCAACCGATAATATTCAATGTTAGTATACTAACATTGAATTAATTACCAAATTGTATTGAGATCCAATAATGACTACCATCATTAAACTTTTTACAAGGTTCAATAAAATCCATTGCAATAGTTCCAGGCAAAATTTCAGTTGCATCGTTAGTATGCTTTCTTAATTCACTTAAAGTTTCAAGATAAGGCTTTGTTTCTTTATCCCTAGTACTTAGCAATACCGGATTATTATAATCTTTATCACTAAGATTCAAAGTTAACAACTTTTTAGGGATGATAATAAATAATACATTAGCAGAAATGTCTTGTTGGGCTATTAAACTATTAGTGCCATAATCACTCTCGTTAGGACAATAATTTATTTGGTCCTTTTCCCTATTTAAAAAAGAAAGTACACTTCCAATGCTCTTTTTCATACCGTACTCACGCTCCTTAATTAATAAATGTCATAACATAATTTTTCCTTTACCTATTTCTTTTCTTTCTTGAAGATATGCCCAATTTTATAAGTACTTTATTAAATTGACATGTCATTCTCGTATTTTCTGCCACATTTAATAACTTTTAAAAGGATATCTTGAAGTAAATTTATAGTAATTAATATTGCTTCGTCTCGATTCAGCTTTTGTAGACCCATGTGCGTCATCAACAACCAAAGGAATGAATTCTCTCCCTTTCTTCTATCGATTAAATAAATGATTACTGGCTAGATTTGTAATCATCTACACACCCCTTTCATCTGCACCAATTTAAGAACAACTATACGTAAAATCGTTTTTAAATCCTTAAAAAATTTATTAGCGCTATTAATTTTTTAATTCTTCCCAAAAAGATCCCTTGTATACACTTTATCTTTTACATCTGATAGTTCTTCTTCCATCCGATTAGACACAATCACATCCGATATTGTCTTAAATTCCTCAAAATTTTTAATAACGCTAGAATTAAAGAAATCATCTGCGTTTAATGAAGGTTCAAAAACTACGACTTCAATTCCTTTAGCTTTAATACGCTTCATAATTCCTTGAATCGCTGATTGGCGAAAATTATCCGAATTGGTTTTCATCGTTAATCGATAAATTCCTACAATTTCTGGCTCTTTTGCAATAATTTGATCAGCAACAAAATCTTTTCTCGTACGATTCGCGTCTACGATTGCGGTCATAATATTTTGCGGAACTTCTGTATAATTTGCTAATAATTGTTTTGTATCCTTCGGTAAGCAATAGCCACCATAGCCAAAAGAAGGATTGTTATAATGACTTCCAATGCGTGGATCCAAACTAACTCCTTCAATAATTTCTTTCGTGTCCAAACCTCTAGACTCAGCATAAGTATCTAATTCATTAAAATAAGCTACGCGCATAGCAAGATAAGTATTCGAAAATAGTTTGATTGCTTCTGCTTCGGTTGGATGTGTAAGCAAAACATCCACTTCTTCTTTGAATACATTTTCTTTAAACACTCGGGCTATTTCTCGACCACGTTTGGAGTCTTCGCCCACAATAATACGTGAAGGATATAAATTATCATAAAGCGACTTACCTTCTCGTAAAAATTCCGGTGAAAATATAATATTATCCGTATCAAATTTTGCTTTTGCATCTAAAGTATAACCAACAGGCACGGTCGATTTAATGATAAATGTCGCATCTGGTCGAATTTCTAATGCTTTTGTAATCACATCTTCGACCGTTGATGTATTAAAATAATTTTTCTTTTCATCATAATCTGTTGGCGTAGCAATAATTAAGTAATCAGCATATTTTACCGCATCCTCAAAATCGCTCGTAAATTCAATATCTAAATCATCACGCTGTAAAAACTCATGTACTTCTTGATCTTCTAACGACGAGTTCCTCTGCTGAAGCATTTCTACCTTCTCTTCAATAATATCGTAAGCAGTTACTTTTTCTTTTTGACTAAGTAATAAAGCATTAGCTAAGCCAACGTATCCTAAACCAAAAACTGAAACTTTCATAATTACCTCCATATATAAATTAAACTTGGTAGTATTCTTTGTACCAATCTACAAACTTTTTTATCCCAACTTCTATAGACGTACTTGGTCTAAATTTAATATCTCTTTCTAAATCACTTACATCAGCATAGGTCCTCATTACATCCCCTGGCTGCATATCCATATAAATTTTCTCGGCTTCTTTGCCTAAGGCAGTTTCCAACGCATTGATAAACCGCATCAAAGGTATTGGATTATTGTTGCCGATATTATAAATTTTATATGGAGCAAAACTTGTGCTTAAATCATCTTCCTTTTCACTCCAATTAGAGCTAGCTTGTGGTGCCATCGGTATTAATTTTTCAACACCTTCTACAATATCGTCAATATATGTAAAGTCCCTTTCCATTTTTCCATGATTGAATACTTTAATCGGCTTTCCATTTAAAATATTTTTTGTAAACGAAAAATAAGCCATATCAGGTCTTCCATAAGGCCCATACACAGTAAAAAATCTTAACCCAGTAGTAGGAATCCCATATAAATGACTGTAAACATGAGCCATTAATTCATTGGATTTTTTTGTAGCTGCATATAAAGAAACAGGATGGTCTACATTATGATTAGTCGAAAACGGCACTTCTTTGTTTCCACCATAAACTGAACTTGATGAAGCATACAGTAAGTGTTTTACTGGAAAATGTCGGCAAGCTTCTAAAATATTCATGAACCCTACTAAGTTTGAATCTACGTAAACATATGGTTTTTCAATTGAATAGCGTACTCCAGCTTGTGCAGCCAAATTAACGACATATTCAGGTTTATATTTTTCAAAAATAGCGTCCACATTCGCCTTATCTTTTAAATCTATCTTATGAAATGTAAAACCATCCATCTTTTTTAAAATATCCAAACGCGTAGTTTTTAAATTTGTTTCATAATAATCATTGAGATTGTCGATCCCTACAACTTCGTTTTCTTTATTTAACATTGATTTACTTAAATGAAAACCAACAAACCCTGCTGCTCCTGTAATTAAGATTCTCATCCATTCTCCTTCTTTCTAATCGTATTATAAAGTGCTTTTATATCGCTTCTAGTATCTTTAAATAAAGATAACATTCCAAAATAGACAAAAATACAACCTATAATCCAAACAAGCTGCATAATAATAGACTGACTCACTTTTAAGGTTAAATATCCAAAGATACCCATAAAAACTGCTGAAATAAGCACAGGTTTCATATTACTTATTATTTTTTTTATTGAGTATTTAAACACAATTCTTATAGTCAATAAATGAACTAAAATAAATTGCAGCCTTGCTAAGGATCTAACAATCACTAAAAACTTAAAACCTATTGTTGCTGACCAAATAATTAAAGGAACTAAAAATATTAGGTGAAGTATCTGCGCAAATACAGAAAGCTTAGGACGTCCTTTCGAACGATAAACCTCGCTAAAAAGATTTCCAAAAACAATCATTAAAGCAGAAGAAAGCGCCCACGATCCAATAACTAATGTTGCTTCTTCCCAACCTGCTCCCAGTAAAATCCTTGTAGCTAACTTTCTAAAAGTAAATACGCCAATTCCTAATGGAATAACAAACATACCCATCAAGCGTTGCATTTTCAAAAAAACATTGAAATATCTCTTATCATTGTTCTTCAATCTTGATAAACCTGAAAATAACACTGGTGTTACTGAAGCTGTTATTAAATTCATTATTCCATTCACATTTGTAGTGCTAGTCTTATAAACACCAAGTTCTCTTTGTGACATCCTAGTACTAATTAGAAAGCTATCTATCCAACTTGTTAGCCAAATAGATATTCCTTCAAATAGTGTCCAAATACTAAAGGAAAACATATGTTTTAAAATAGTAAAGCTATAAAAAAAGGAAGGCTTCCATTCAGATAAATACGTTAACACTAGTGCATTTACAACAGCTAATACAATATTTCCAATAATAATTGCCCAAAATTTAACTCCCAAAATTGCTAAGGGTATCGTTACAAGTAACGGAACAATCAGCCCGATTAATCTAATAACAAACAATTTTTTAAAACGAAAATTTCTTCGAAATAAACCAATTTGTATCATAGATAGGGAAGAAACAATAATAGAAATAGTTGCTACAGGTAACACTCGGGTTAGCCTCTCATCACCTAATAGAGATGATAAAGGCACCCTTAAGAAAAATAATACAGTCCAAATAACTACTGATACTAATAAATTGGTCCAAAAAGCTACATTAGCATATTCTGGCAAATTTTTCTTACTTATATCCGCTTGAACTAGATATTTTTGAAAGCCGGCATCTTTAAACATTTCCGCAAAACTTGTAATCATAGTTATAGTTGCAACAACACCAAAATCAGATGGAACTAAAATTCTGGCTAACACCATATTGGTAATAGGATTTACTAATTTAGCCGCAACTTCACCAAGTGTCGACCATTTTGTGGAATTCAACATTTTAGCTACTACATTTTTCTCATCCATTTTAGTCTCCATTCCATATAAAATTCACTAAAAAAATAAGTAAATTCCTCAATCAACCCCCAATTTAATCAAAACCATTGTAAAATAGCCTTTTTTTATTTTTAAGACAAAGCACCGCACAATAACACACTACAGTTAAAAGCTGTATAAATTCATGGTCGTACGATACCATTCCGTAGTCCATTATTAACCGTAATGTAATAATAGTAAATAAAAAGGCGGTCAATTTTCGATTGATATTTATAAATACTTTCCAGTTTTTTATTAAGCTAAATATCATTGAAAAAGGTACCAAATAATATAGAACAGTTCCTACTATGCCGGTGCTAGAAAGTAATTCAACATAGTTATTGTGGGCATAAGTTTCTGCCCAGCCATTATAGCTATGAAAATAATAATAAGAAAAATTACCAAAACCTACTCCATTAAAAGGATGCTCCTTAAACAAATCTATACCGACCTGTACCATATCTACTCTCGTTGTTACACTAGCATCTTGACTTATAGAACTATCAAATAGACCAAATAATCCAATTAATCGAAACCCAAATATATTGTATAAAAACGGTACATTCATTATAAGCCACAAAGTTAATAAAAGCCCCAGTGTCATAATTATAAGTATCAAAAATATTGCCTTTTTTCTTGGTTTATATAATATCCAGTACATAATTAGCCCAAATACAGCCGTAATAAACGCTTTTCTTGATTTAGTAAAGAGCAAAATTCCCATAAGCGTAAGAATCATGATTATACTAATATTTTTATATTTTTTTTGATTAGTCATAAAATATAACCAAATAACAATAGTGAAACCACAAATCATACCTAAAGCATTCGGCTGAAAACCTATGGATGGTCCAATCCTATTTTCCGAAGTACTTGCGTCAGTTGAAGCTTGCATAGCATCAACCCAGTCCGTTATGGGCGTGTTTATAACAAGATAAATAACCATTATTATGCTAGAAATAAGAAAATAATTTAATATTTTATTTATCTTAATATCTGTATCAAGATAATCTGAAAGCAATATACAAATAATTGTGATCTGGAATAATGATATAAAAGCCGAGTACCATTGAATGTAGCTAGTTGCCCAAGCAACCGAGACCATAGAAAGAACCAAAAAAGAAAAATTAAACAAAGCATAATCAGAAACTCGTAGTTCTTTCTTTTTAAAATATCTGAATAAGATAAAAAGCAAAAATAATAGCTGACTAGAATACATTAATATGCTCCAGTTTCTAAGAGCACAAAAACTGATAATTAATAACAAAATAGAAAAATTGAGAAAATTGTTATCGCTAATATTTTTCGAAACTTTATACTTCATATAAGCTCCTTCTATTCATCCTTTATATTAGTTATATCCAGCCATTTACCAAGCTTTTCCTCCCATTCTTCAGGTTCTACAGGGGCTAGACCACCTGCTGGAAAAAAAGTTAGTTCAGAAAAAAAGGTTTGACCTTGTATTTCATATAAGTCTACCCTGACAAATGGAACATTTTGGGATAATTTTAAAGATATATTATACATTTCATTAAAATTCATTGGTTTTTCTGGCAAGTGAGCAAATCTCTGATAATCAAAACGCCAAAATGGTGCTTTGTTCCAGTTTAGAGAAACAAAGTCAATTCTAGCCGTCTTATGGTTTTCCAATCCCTGGGAAACATATAAAAATCTAGGCTCACCATTAAAGCAATAGAATTTATAATCTGTCAATTCATTATTGTTATAATCTTCCATGTATTTTTCTGCTATAACACGAGGTTTTATATTCTTATAAGGCCATTCTCTGCCTCTCCAAAAGTAATTTTTTTTTAGCGATTTTGTTATTTTAACCTTAGCTTTCTGTTTATCAAAACTATTTTTATCTCTACAAATCACTACACCACCTGAATCATGGGTGCATTTTAAAACAAATTTATTAGGCAAGGAAGTAAAGTCAATATCATCAAAACTTTCCCATATACCTAACGTAGGAATAATGTACTGATCGCCTATTAATCTACTGACATAATATTTGGCTTCAAATTTATCACTCATCTTTGTATACATAGGATTATGATCGTATAATTTTAACCATTGCAATTTTTCACTAAAAGTTCTCGGGTTTTCCAAATCCAAATTTTTTTTAATTTTTTGCTTAAAGCGCCATTTAATGTAGTTTTCATCTGACATCCAATTAAAAAAACCAGCTCTAATCATTTTATTTAAAACATAATTTTTAGCCTTTTGGTAAAAAAATTTCAGTTTCAAATTGTTTTCCTCCAAATTTTATTATATCACCAAACAATTTTTAGCCATTCTTCACAAACAACCTCTGAAGATAGTTTATTTCTAAAACTATCAACATTATTTGATAATTGTTTTGAATATTGAGTATTAGAAACAATTTCAACCATTGCGTTAACCAACTTCTCTCTATCATTCATAGGAATTAGAATGCCATTTTTATCAGTTTTTACAAACATTCTTGCCCCGCCAATTGGACAATCCGTTGCGATTGTTGGAACCCCCATTCCAAGAGCTTCTAGCATAGAATTAGATATTCCTTCATGATTGGACGTTGAGATATAAATAGATGCTTTATTCATTGTAGGGAGTAAACTATCTGAAAAGCCTGGAAGGATTACATTCCTCTCAAGTTCTAATGCTTCTATTAATTTTTTTAGCTCTTCTTTTAGTGGCCCATCACCATAAATAATTAATTTGTAGTCTGGATACGCCTTGTGAAAATCAGCAAACGCCCTTATCAATAACGGAAAATTCTTCTCTTCAGAGAATCTCCCTGCAGCAATAATATTTTTCTCTCTTTCAAAATTATATTTATTTGGTAGATTGGTTAAATCTAAAGGATTAGGTATTACGCGACTTTTTTTTTGTATCCTTTTATTGTAATAGCTTTGAGCATCTGGTGTTTGAAAAACAACATAGTCAGCTAGCCCAAATAATTGCATTTTTCTCATTATAATATGACTAATTTTGTCCTTAATATTCAAATTTAAAGAGAAAATATTTAAATTAGGGTCTCCACGTTCAGAAGTAATTATCCTTTTATGTAGACCAATATTAGCTATCAATGAATACATTGTGATTATAGGGAGAAATGCAATTATTGTATTTGCTTTACTATGTTTAAAAATTGAACGTAATATTTTTATTCTAGATATTATTTTTAATTTTTTTTCCCCAACATTTATTTGATGAACTTTAACTTTACTAGATAATTTATAAGAGTGCTTTTTATTACGTAAAACTACTAACGTAACATCTGCTCCTAGTTCGGCGCATTGCGAAGCTAAAATAGAAATAACCTTTTCAGCACCTCCACCAGTTAATGAACCTGTCACAAAGATAACATTCTTACTATTTAAGGTCACCTGTACCACCTCCCTTTAATACGCTTCTATTAAGAATATAGGTTATTTTTTGGCAACTTAAGCCAACTTCCAAATCTATAGTCCCATTCTTCTGGTTCAAAAGGCTTCAACCCACTCCAATGATAAAATGTCATTTCTCCAAAATAAATCTCATTGTCAATTTCATAAAAATCTACTCTGACATGTGGTAACCCTTCTGCTAATTTTTCTGCAAGTTTAAACATTTTCTCAAAATTTTCAGGTTTCCTTATTGGCTTATCTGAATTAGGATGTCCATTTTTAAAGGGCAAGTGATTAAAATTGCTATCATAAAAATCAAAATTTGTTTCATTTTGAGAATTCCTATCCGTAGCTATAAACATAGCTTTAAATGTTCCATTAAAAATAAAAAATTTATAATCCTTTAAATCTTCATCTAAAGGATTTTCCATATACTTTTCTATGATAATTCTCGGCTTCACATGTTTATATGGCCATTCTCTAGTGTTTAAATAGTAATTCCTTCTTAGACTTTTATTTATTTTTTTTCTAGCTTTTTTTTTATCCAGTTTCCTTTTATCTTTACAAATAACAACGCCACCACTATCATGAGTACATTTTATAACAAATTGATTAGGCAACTGATCAAAATCTATGTCCTCGAATTTTTCCCATATTCCTATCGTAGGAATAATATATTGCTTACCAATAGTATCTTGAACATACTGCTTTACTTCATATTTATCTACCATAGTTATATATTCAGGGTTGTGATCGTATAACTTTAGCCATTGCAGCTTCTCATTATAAGTAGTTGGTTCCTCTAAATTTAAGTTTTTCTTTAATCTATTTTTAAATAATAACTTTAAGAACAACTTATCTGCAATTAATTTATCTGGTAAAATTCTTCCCAATAACAAAATGGAATAAAAAATTGGGCTTTTTTTTATTTTTCTCCAAAAATCCATGTTAATCATTCTTCCTATTTCCTAGAGCAACTCTATTTATGTATTTTTCCCACTGTGAACACACAACAGTAGAAGAAAAATCAGTAGTAACTTTCCTAGCTTCTTTACTAAATGTTGTTAGTAATTTATTATCGTTAATCAAGTTTTCAATATTTGCTGAGAGAACATCTACATCATTCATAGGCACTAAAATTCCATTTATCTTGTTATCAATAATAAACGCTGGCCCTCCAATAGGACAATCTGTCGCGATAGAAGGGAGTCCTAAAGCCATTGCTTCTAGTAGAGAATTCGGCATCCCTTCAGAATTTGAAGGAAGTATAAACATTTCAGCATCTCTAATGTATTTTTGTATATCTTTTTTTCTCCCCATTAATTTTACCTGAGAGTTTAAATTCTTAATATCAATCAATCGTTGCAACTCATTTCTAAGAGGTCCTTCTCCATAAATTTCAACTACATACTCCGGAAATTTATGCGCAATCTTATTAAAAGATTCTATAAGCAACTTTTGATTCTTTTCTTTTGAAAGTCTTCCCACAGAAACGATAGCTTTTCTTCGTTCCCCTTGGAATATATCAGCTGAAAAATTAGAATTAAGAGGATTCTTTAAAACAACACTTTCACATTTTAAAATGTTGCTATAATAGTTTTTTGCTTGCTCAGTTTGAAAAACAGCCCCATCTGCATGTGGATACAAGAATTTCCTGAAAATCTTAAGATAGTTTGCGGCATAATAGGGATTAGCTCTTTCAGCTATAACCACAGGTACTTTATAAGCTGATATTTTTTTTGCTAATAAAGCTACAATATTTGCTTTAGTCATAAATGACACTGTAACATCAGGTTTCCAAGTACTGTATTGTTTGGACACAATTTTTACAGAGTCAAAAATATTTTGTTTTTTGACGTTTCCTCCTGCAAAATCGACTAAAGTAGAAAGCTCATAATCAGAATCTGTACTTTTAAGCGCTACTAATCTTACCTGGTTTTTTTTAGAAAGTTCATTACATAGAGTCGCCATTACTCGCTCAGCTCCTCCGGAACGCATCCCTGGGATAATCATTAATATTTTTATAGCCCTCACCTCTTTCTAGATTAATTCAACGATAAATTAGTCTAATTTCAACAAATCGCCTAAAATTCTATCCCACTTCTTAGGTTGAAAAGGCATAAAACCGCTGAGATGATAAAAAGTTAATTCTCCAAAAAATAATCTATCGTCAACTTCGTAAAAATCCACTCTGATATGTGGAATATCTTTTGATAAAATTTTTGATAATTCTACCATTTTATCAAAATTTAGAGGTTTCCTAATTTTTTTTGTTGATTGTGGATACTTTTGAATGATATTTAAATGCTTAAAATTTAAATCAAAATAATCAAACTTGGTATATCCATCATTACGTCCCGATGCTATATACATCAGTTTGGGCTGACCATTAAAACAAAAAAATTTATAATCTCTCAACTCATCATCTCTATGATCTACCATATAGTTTTCTGCTATTATTCTTGGCTTCACATTTTTATAAGGCCACTCACGACCAATATAATAAAAATTCTGCCTTAACGAGTTTTCAATCTTTTTTTTTGCTTCCCTTTTATCTAACTTGTCCTTATCTTCAACAAGAATAACTCCTTCAGAATCATGGGTACACTTTAAAACAAATTGTTGTGGTAAATCATCAAACTTTATCTCATCAAAAGAATCCCACACTCCTAAAGTAGGAATTATATATTCTTCACCAATAATAGAAGATACATATTTCTTCACTTCATACTTATCTACCATTTTAGTATATTCAGGTTTACGATCATAAATTTTAAGCCAATTAAGCTTTTCATTAAAAGTTTTAGGATTTTTCAAATTACAAAAACGTTTAAATTGCGCAAAATAATACAACTGTATATATAGCTTATCTGGCAAAAATTTCAGTCCATATTTTATTTTTTTTAATAACAAGTTACTACTCATTTGTCCAATTCTCCTGAATAAAATTATCGATCATATTAATTATTGAATCTGGCTCTTGATTTTCCCAAGACTTTAAAAACACACGATCCTCTATTAGACTATTAATACACTCCCCCAAGTCATCTAACTCTAACTCGGACATTAACACATATTGGTTCTTACTAAAGGCCTTGTTATTTTGTATTTGGTGGTCATTAATATGCTCCCCATACTTCTCCAACCTTGTAACAACAACTACTTTTTTATTCGCTTTTAAAGCTTGCATTATAGTCCCAGATGCTCCGTGCGTTACAACCACATCTGAAGAGGTAATCTTTTGCTGAAATTCTACAGGAGAAACAAATCTTTGATAATTAAAATATTTTGGTTTATATGATGAAGTCCCTATCTGAGCAAATATTTTCTCTTTTAATATATTTTGTTCGTATAGTTTATCAAGTTTCTTAAATAGACGATCAAACGGGTATTGTCTCGACCCAACTGTAACAAATATCAATACAATACCCCCCCATATATAGCTTTTTTATAATGTTTTACTTGAGACTCCCATTGAACTATAAACAAGTCGGAATGTTTTTCCATTTTCTTTCCTGCCACTGTTGGCATATCTGCTCTCCCAAATGTTTCAATAAAGATAAACTTTTTATTAAAACAAATAGACAATAGATAGAACGGATATGCAATTATTGTTCCAGTAGTAACTATAAAATCTGGTCGTTCTTTTGCCCAAATAATAATTGCTACGCAAAAATTAACAAACATTTTAAAGAGCATAAATTTATCTTTTAAATCAGTTTGTAACATAAAATAATTCCCCCTGAATGATTTCTAAATTTTTCCAAGGTCCGTTTAAACCTTGTCATGATCTTTTTTCTAAAAAAACTATTTCCGCACCTTCTGGGTGTACAAAAAAAACGCACTCTGTGTTATTGTAAAGTCGATAAAAACAACAATTAACACAAAAGGAGTGCGTTCTTATGTCTTTCACTTTACAACAAAAATCGCTCACATTCAATGCCCAAAAAGAAATCTCGGTCGCTAACGATGGGGGAAATTTAACCAATGACGCGGGGATCGTCTTGGTCGCTGAATTTTTAAAACAAATTCA
>NZ_AUIQ01000036.1 GCF_000423785.1 Tetragenococcus muriaticus DSM 15685
ATGAAAGCCAAGATGGAACGGATCGACGCCCATTTAAGAACGCGATTGCGAACCATCGTCTGGAAGATGTGGAAGGTTCCCTCCAAGAGACAATGGGGATTACAAAAGTTAGGTGTAAATAAGAGCTTAGCTAAACTAACATCGTACGCAGGAAACCACTACCAGTGGGTAGCTACCAAAACCTGTGTAAGAAGGGCAATAACTAAACAAAAACTAGGCCAAGCAGGCCTAGTCAGTTGTTTAGATTACTACCAATATAGACATAACATATATTCATAATGGAGTCGCCGGATACGGAACCGTATGTCCAGGTGACGTGAGAGGGCGATTGATTTCGCCCTACTCGATTCTTACAGCTCTGTTAGCCGATCTAGTGAGTTTAAAAGGAAATAAGCACATAAGATTAGCAAACTAGTGTGGTTATCAGCAAATAAGCACATAAGTGTGCAAAAGTAGTGTGGTTAAATTCTTTTAAGCACATAAGATTCCTAAAGTTATGTGCTTAATTTAAGAAAAGAATAACAAAAGCTCCATTTAGTATGGATTAAGCACATAAGATCGTCGGACTAGTGTGGTTAAATTAGGCTAAGCACATAAGTTTACTCAACTAGTGAGCTTAAACAGAAATAAGCGCATAACATTTTTAAACTTATGTGCTTAAATAGTAATAGCTATCTTATTTGTCTATTTATCATGCGTTGAAGTTAAAAAATACAACCTGATTTATACTAAGTTTTAGAGTATAAACCAAGTCGTATTTTTTTATCGCTTTTTAAAGATAGGCTGCTATACTATCTGTGGTTGTTTGCCGCAGTTTTTTTCTAGCTTCTTTATCATAAGCTTGCGCGTTTGCCTGAGCTTGAGATTTATTTTCAAAATATCTTCCTGTAATTTCATCTAGATTTTTTGAGGTAGCAAGAAACTCTATAGCAGAAAATCCTTCTTCCACTGAACTTTGTGCTTGACCAAAATGATCCTTAACCATACTTGTGCTCATCAGTGTCGCTGGGTGTAAAGCATTGACGTTAATTTTTCTTTCTTTTAGCTCAGCTGAAAGATCAAAAGTAAACATGATTAAAGCTAATTTGCTTCGAGCGTATGCCAAGTACCCATCATAATTTTTTTCCATTTTTAAATCGTCAAAGTCAATTGGCGATTGGCCTACTGAAGCTATATTGATTATTCTGGCGCCTTCATTAATGATAGGTAATAATTTTTTTGTAAGTAAAACTTGTGCTAAATAATTAACGGCCCATCTCAGTTCAAAGCCGTCTTGACTGATTTCACGTTCATCTTTAGACCTTGGTCCGCCACCAATCCCCACGTTATTAATCAAAATATCCAACCGTTCGTCATTTGAAATAATTTGTTCAGATAGCTCAGCGACTGAAGAAAGAGAAGAGAAATCACCGTTAAAATAAGCTATATTTTGGTTATTCGTCGTTTGTTTGATTTCTTCGAGAACTTGCGTCCCTTTTTCTTTATTTCTACCATGCAACAACACTCTTGCTCCTTGTTTGGCAAAGCGTTCAGCGGTCATTTTTCCCAGGCCATCAGTAGCTCCCGTGATTAAAACAGTAGCGTCTGATAATGGTTTCATAATAACTTCCTCCTTTATCTATATGTTTATTAAGTTTAGTATAACAAAAAGAGAGTTTTTATGTCGTTATGACATTATGTAGTTAATAGCAAAAAAATTCTAGTTCATTATCTTTTATGACAATAAAAAACTTTGACTTTTGTGAATCGTTATTATTACAAGCGTTATTATTACATAGCATTTGTTTTCTTTGATATAATAGATAGGAAAATAATTAAGGGAGCTTGAGTGTAATGAATAAAACTTATGAAGATGATAGTTTAGCACTGCACACTGATCTTTATCAAATAAATATGGTGAAAACCTATTGGGAACTTGGTCGTGCGGATAAGCACGCTGTTTTTGAGTGTTTTTTTAGAGAAATGCCGTTTAACAATGGTTATGCAATATTTGCCGGATTAGAGCGGTTAGTTGACTATTTAAAAACTTTGAAATTTACTGAATCAGATATCGATTATCTACGGACGGTAGAAAATTATCCGGAAGAATTTTTAGATTATTTGAGAAATTTCACCTTTTCTTGTACAGTACGTTCTGCCAAAGAAGGAGACTTAGTCTTTGCTAATGAACCTATTATTCAAATCGAAGGGCCTTTAGCTCAAGCGCAATTAATAGAAACAGCTATTTTGAATGTGGTGAATTTTCAAACGTTAATTGCCACAAAAGCTGCTCGTATCAAATCAGTAATCGGTCATGAAACGTTATTAGAATTTGGATCACGACGCGCCCAAGAACTAGACGCAGCCCTATGGGGAGCTCGTGCAGCTTATATTGGAGGCGCGGATGCTACAAGTAATGTGCGTGCTGGAAAAGTTTTTGGTATTCCAGATGGTGGCACTCATGCGCATTCATTGATTCAATCATATGGGAATGACTATGATGGTTTTATGGCTTACGCTAAAACTCATAAAGATTGTGTTTTCTTAGTTGATACTTATGATACGTTGAAATTAGGAGTGCCTAATGCTATTCGTGTGGCAAAAGAGTTGGGAGATAAAATTAACTTTTTAGGCGTGCGCATTGATAGCGGTGATATGGCTTATATATCCAAAGAAGTTAGAGAGCAGTTGGATGAAGCTGGGTTTCCAGACGCTAAAATTTACGCTTCGAATGATCTTGATGAAAATACAATTTTGAACTTAAAAATGCAAAAAGCTAAGATAGATGTTTGGGGTGTGGGAACTAACTTAATTACAGCCTATGATCAACCGGCTTTAGGCGCGGTATACAAACTTGTTTCGATTGAAAATGAAGAAGGCGAAATGGTGGATACAATCAAGCTTTCTAGTAATGCTGAAAAAGTGACAACTCCTGGGAAAAAACAAGTTTGGCGAATTAAACGTAATTCTGACGGAAAATCTCAAGGAGATTATGTGACTTTGTGGGATGAGGCACCTAACAAACAAGACAGTATTTACATGTTTCATCCAGTGCATACTTATATTAACAAAACTGTGACCGATTTTACTGCTCGCGTTCTTCTACACGATATCTTCGATCAAGGGAGATTAGTTTATGATATGCCTAATTTAGAAGATATTAAAACATATTCCAAACGTTGCTTAGGATTATTGTGGGAAGAATACAAACGAGAATTAAATCCACAGCCTTATCCAGTGGATTTATCGACCGATTGTTATAATCATAAGATGCGACTTTTAAATAAAGTTCGTCAAGAAGTGGAAGATACCACTATGTAAGTGTTATAAAGCTAGGAGGAATGAATTTTGAGTTTACAAGAAAAAATCATCGACGAAACAGGAGTCCGACCTGTGATCGATCCGCAGAAAGAAGTTCGTAAAAGTATTGACTTTTTAAAAGAATATTTATATAAGAATCCTTTTTTGAAAACATTTGTCTTAGGCATTAGTGGTGGACAAGATTCATCCTTAGCGGGACGTTTATCCCAGTTAGCTATGGAAGAAGTTCGGCATGAAACGAAGGATTCGGATTATCATTTTATTGCTGTGCGACTTCCTTATGGAACACAAGCTGATGAAGAAGATGCAACGCAAGCAATCGAATTTATTCAACCAGATACACAAATTGAAGTAGATATCAAACCCGCTGTAGATGCGCAAGTGTCGTCTTTACGTGAAGTAGGGATGACAGTTTCCGATTTTAACAAAGGAAACATCAAAGCTCGTCAACGTATGGTTACTCAATATGCGATTGCAGGAGAATTCTCAGGAGCTGTGATCGGAACAGATCATGCTGCTGAAAATATCACTGGTTTTTTCACTAAATTTGGCGATGGCGCGGCAGATCTTTTACCTATATTTCGGTTAAACAAACGTCAAGGAAGATTATTGTTACAAGAGTTAAATGCGCCTGAAGAACTTTATGTTAAAGTACCTACCGCAGACTTAGAAGAAGAAAAGCCGCAAATAAGCGACGAGGCTGCTTTAGGTGTTTCCTATGATGAGATAGATGATTACCTTGAAGGCAAAGAAATTGCTAGTTGTGCACAATCTACTATCGAAGACTTATGGGAAAAGTCACAACATAAACGCCATCAACCAATTTCCATTTTCACTGATTTTTGGAAATAAACAATTGCATGAATATATAGATGAGACTGAGACGTTTTTTATTTTTAGTAAGATTCAGCGAAATTCTTTGTGAAAAGGTTGGCTGGATTTTCAAACCAAACGACTGAAGTATAGAGAATTTCTTGAATGAGAGAAACGTGAATTTTGCTAAAAGTTTTTGTTTCAGTCTTTTTTAAGTTAGTAAGGTGTTTGTAAAATGTATAAAAAGTTTCAATATGTTGTTATTGGTTTATTAATTTTATGTGGCATTATTTTTAGTAATCTTTTTTTACAATGGTGTCAAAACGATTTATCTGTTGACTTAGCTATGAATTTTGCATTTTTTTGGCATACAGAAAAGTTTTTTCTAGCTAGTTTGGTATTACTCGTGCTATTTATATTTTTCGCTAGCTTAGCCGGCTCGCTTATAGCAGGGGCTAGTTTATATACTCTTTTTATTACAGGGATTGGTTTGGCAACTTATATGAAAATGCAATTTCGCCAAGAACCAGTTTATCCTGATGATTTAAATATGATTACGCAATGGAACTTTTTCAAAGAGGTGTTAGGTACCGGACCTTTTACTGTTATTTGTATTGTAATGGTCGTCGTCGTTGTACTTTTTGTTTACCAGCTATTTCGCAGTTTCTTTTTGACAAAGAATCAACAAATTGTGCGTCTAACGATGCTTTGTCTTAGCTTTTTTGCTTTAGTCTATATTAGTCATTTTAATGAAGAAAGTAATTTATTAAGACGCGCTTATGATCGGACCGCTTTGTGGATTCCTTATTCTCAAGAAATGAATTATTATAATACAGGGTTTGTTGGGGGGTTTTTATATAATTTACGTGTGGAAGCGATGGAAGAGCCCAGCAATTATTCTGAAGAGACTATTGAAGAAATTACCGATAAGTATCAACCTCAAGCAGCTTCTACTGAAGAAGACGAACAACCAAACATTGTTTATGTCATGAGTGAAAGCTTCTCCAATCCTGAACATTTGCAAGGGCTATCCATTACAGGAGGAGATCCCTTACAAGAATATAAAGATTTAGCCCAACAGACGTATAGCGGGAAAATGCTCTCACAAAATTATGGCGGAGGTACTGCTAACATTGAATTTGAAGCTTTGACAGGTTTTTCTATGGAATTACTAAACCCACAAATGACCACACCATATACCATGCTGGTTCCTAAAATGGATCGATTGCCTTCACTAGTTTCGTTGTCTACAGAACGCGGATATAATACTACAGCAATCCATCCTTATGATACTTCTATGTATAAAAGGCAAGATGTTTATTCTATTTTAGGTTTTGATCAGTTTATGGATCAAGATAGTATGGATTATACTCAAACTATTGAAAATAACCCTTATATTTCAGATGAAGCTTCTTATCAACAAGTGCTTGATCTTTTACGAAAAGACCAAACGCCGCAATTTGTTCATTTAGTGACGATGCAAACACATATGCCTTATGAAGGTAAATATGATAATGTCGATTATCAAGTGACGGGTGAAGAAAATAATCGAAATATCGAAGGGTATTTACAAGATATTGATTACAGTAGTCAGGCTTTACAAGAGTTTACGGAAGAACTTGCGGATCTGCCTGAGCGCACACTTGTTGTATTTTGGGGAGATCATTTGCCAGGGATATATTCAGACCATTTACAAGCACAAAATTCTACTGAGGATTTACATCAAACCGAATTTTTGATGTTTGATTCTGAGAATGGTTTATCACAGGAAAATGAAGAAGTAACCAGTCCATTTTATTTTGCTCCTAATCTGTTCGAACAAGCTGGGTTAGAGGCCACCCCTTTTTATGAATTATTGACGGATTTGGAGGAAATTTTATCTGCTTTTGAACCCAGAATGTATGTGGATAGCCAAAAACAATGGCATGAAGAATTAAGCTTAAATAGAAACCAACAAGAAGTTTATAACGACTATCGTTTGATTCAGTATGATATTTTACAAGGAGAACAGTATAGTCTGCAAAACGGTTTCTTTAATTAAGTTGTTTCACACAAAATAAAAGATAAAAAAAGAAATGAAATAAAAATAAGTAATTGAACGTTCTGTTTTTTTGTTTGATTGAATAATTTGTGAAACCTTACCGTAGTTTT
Source organism: Tetragenococcus muriaticus DSM 15685 (assembly GCF_000423785.1). Classification (GTDB taxonomy): domain Bacteria; phylum Bacillota; class Bacilli; order Lactobacillales; family Enterococcaceae; genus Tetragenococcus; species Tetragenococcus muriaticus. The sequence continues at coordinate 6,265 of NZ_AUIQ01000036.1, forward strand.
CCTTTGTTTTTGTAGAAAAAATTGTGGATAAAAAGTAGCTGCTTATTCAACTTTTTTGAATAAGCAGCTACTTTTTAAGTTAGTTGATCTGTCGTATCAGATAATCGTTCTTGAATAAAACGAGAGATTTTTCCCAGTTTTTCAGAAACAACTTTTTTTCGAGTTACAAAATAAAGGTTTCTATTGTTTAGAGTTTTTAAATGCTGATAAGGAATGGATGGATCTAAAGCAAGTTTGGAAATAATTGTCTTACCCACTTGGTGTTTTAATAATGCTAGAGCCATTTCATGATTGTATGTTCGAATCAGGTTAGGGGAAAGGTTATTATATTTTAAATAATTTTCATTAATAAAGCCTAAAGGCGAATTGGTCTCAGGCAATATCCAATAGTCTGAATTAGAGTCACCAGCAAGAACGAGTTCATCCTTAGCGATGACATGACGTGTCATTAATTCACTACGCTCTGGCGTTTCAATGAGTCCAAAGTCTACTTTGGCTTTTTCTAATTCTTGAACAATTTCAGGACCAGACATCACTGGAAAACTAAAATTTACCATAGGAAAATGTTTAACTAGAACAGGAACAATTTTAGGAATAAGATAGGCTCCACATGTTTGTGAACTCGCTAGGACGCATTTTTCTCGATAAGTTTTTTGTGTATCGACATGGGTAATAGCGTCGTTCCATTCTTCAATGATTTTTAAAATTCTAGGATACAAAAAGTCTGCTTCTTTTGTAGGAAGAATTTCTTGTTTTCCATTGCGAACAAACAAGGAAACATTCAAATAGTCTTCTAATTTTCTAATCTGAGAAGAGACTGTGGGCTGTGATAAGTAGAGATTATTTGCTGTTTTGGTAAAATTATGCGTTTCGTAAACAGATAAAAAGGCTTTTAATAAGTGAAACAAAACTTTACCTCCGTTTTTTATTTGTTATTATTGGGTGGCGGCTTGCCATTTGTTACAGAGTAATTGATAAATTGAACGAATTTCATTATCAGTTCCGCGTAATTCGAAATCAGCTAAAAAGGGTACGTTAAATTGGGAAGCGTATTGTTTAGCTGTTAAGCAATATTGCTCATTAAAATTTTTATTTCCACTACCAATCACCCCTAAGCATAGTTCTGGATTATCCTGGAATTCAATGTAATCGCGTAAACTTTCGGTTAAAATTTCTTGATCTCCATTGTCTAATCCATTTCCCCCTTCTAAATAGGTAGGGACACAAGCAAAAAAAGGTTCATTTTCTGCTTCTTCTGGTGTATTGTCGTCGATTTCTTTAGCGTGTATAATAAAAGCATTCGAATCTTTTTTATTTTCTTCTTCAGCAATATGTTGCAAACGTTGGACAAAGGAGCGAGTATTGCCAGAAATAGATATATAAAGTACGTTCATTTTCATACCTCCTAAATGTAGTATAGCAAAATAAAGAAGGGTTGGAAAATAAAATTCATTAAGAAAGAGGGGACCTTATGATACGATTTGCTACAAGTGAAGATACACCTAGAATTGCTGAGTTGGTGTTAGTGATCTTAAAAGATATGGAGCTTTCTATTTTAGAAAAGGCGGATGACCAATTGGTTCTTACAGCATTAGAAGAGGCGATGGAAGATCCTGACTATCGTTATGGTTATCATCGCGGTTTAGTAAACGATGTGGATGGAGAAGTCGCTGGGATTGCTTTTGGCTTTTTTGCTAGTGAGGAAGAAACGATCGATGAAAGTTTCGAAAAAGCTTTTAGTAAATACGGCTTAACTGATCAATCTTTATTTTCTGAACAAGAATCGTTTGCTGGGGAATGGTATTTGGACTTATTATGTGTGGATGAGACATACCGAGGACAAGGTATTGGTTCTGAACTTTTAACTGCTGTGCAACAATTTGCTGCGAAAAGTGGAGCTTCAGTTATAGGGTTATGTGTGGATCATCGAAATGAAAAAGCGAAGCAATTGTATGAAAAAGAGGGATTTAAAATTGTAGGAGAGCAGGTTCTTAGTGACCATCCTTATCACCATATGCAAAAACAACTCCCTAGTTACGTATAGTTTATGAGAGAAAAAATACCCGAACTATAATTAAGAGATGAATTATCGTGGATTTGCGATAAAGACCTGCTCAAATCGCAGGAATAATCTCTTTATAGTTTGGGTATTTATTATGAAAAAACTCTCTTTTGATTTTATTAATCTAAACTATTAGACAACCTTCCATTAAAATAGAACATGGTTTTTTTACGATTGCGATTATATAGCCAATAGTCCATGATAGCTGCGATACATATACAAGTGGGGATATTAGCTGATTGAGGAACTTCTAATAAATAATAATCCCCAGTAACAAAAGCTACTTTACGCATTTGCATGATTTTTTTATTAAAATGGTGGATTTTATAATAGTGATTGTGAATATCTCCATGAACGCTCCAGTTTAGTTGTTTGATGTAATAGAAATCACCGGGCCAGTTAAATATTTTTTGCAGCGTTCCGACCTTTTTGTCATTTTCATAGATTTCAAACCGGCTACCAAAAGCTAAACTAATTTGTTTAATACTTGCAACTAATGTTTTGTTCATACAATATAAAGAAAGCACATCTCCTTGTGTTCCCCAACGACCGACAATTAAGAAAAGAGAGTGTCCGTGTTCATTGGTTACAACAGTACGAGTAACATTACTTAGTTGTTTATCATGAATATAGAGTTTTGCCACATGCTCCATCTCCTTATTCGTTAAACTTGTTTCCTTTTAAAGTAAGTGGTTATAAATTTTCTTTAATCGCGCGATAAATAGCCTGCCCTACTCCCGCAGCAATATTTGTATCTGTCGTATATTTGGCATATTCTTTAACTTCTGGCAAACCATTGCCCATAGCAAAACTTACATCTGCTGCTTGTATCATACTTACATCATTTAAATTATCACCAATTGTCATAACTTCATCTAAATTAATACCTCGATCTTTAGCAATATGGGCAACCGCAATCCCCTTTTGTGCTAAGTGATGATTAATTTCTAAATTATTTTGTCCGGAAGAAGTCACAAATAAGTTTGTAAAATTTTCGTTGACCATTCGGGCAGCCGGACCTAAAAATGCAGACCCATCTCGATGGAAACAAATAATCTTTAAGACGATAATGTCTTTTCGCCGCATAACTTCGCGAATGCTATCAACAAAGTGAATCGGTAAATATTCAAGACGAGCTGTAGACATTGCAATAGCTACTTTATGAGTTAAATGGGGCATCGCTTCAGCTACCATAGTGGCAAAGTTTTCGATACGCCGTTCCTTACTTTGAGAAAAAGTTCCTTTGTTGGTAGAGATTTCACAGTAAATGTCTTCTTTTTCCAAAAGATCTAAAACTTTTTCTGCAGTTTCTAACTCAATAGATTCCATAAATATGGAATTTCCTTCTTCATCAAATACTTGTGCTCCATTGAGCGTAATCATGGCACATTTAATTCCTGCTTCTGTTAATGAAGGCAGTGCTTCGAGTCGATTACGACCTGTAGCTACCATAAATTCGATACCTTGAGCTTGGGCGTATTTAATCGCAGCCACGTTTTTTTCTGGAATATGCATATTAGCGTCAAGTAGTGTGCCGTCCATATCTGAAGCAATTAGCTTAATCATATATTGGTTCCTTTCGTATAAAACAAACAAAAAATTTAGCCCTTAGCACATAAGTATAAGGGGGATTTCATTCGTTTTTTTCATTAGTATAAGTAAATTTTACCATATTCTATGGGGGAATTCTTAAAGGAAAAAGTTTTTTTAGCAAAAATTCACGAGTTGACTTGTGAACAAATGATTTATGAGATATTCTTAAAAGAGTAAGGAGGATAGACGTTGTATGAAAACGATCATTCATAATAGTTGGCAAGATATTTTAGCCGAAGAATTTCAAAAGCCTTATTATCGTCACTTACATGAATTTTTAAAACAAGAATATGCGACACAAAAAATTCATCCGGATATGTATCATATTTTTGAAGCGTTACAAATTACGCCTTACGAAAATGTTAAAGTCGTAATTTTAGGGCAAGATCCTTATCACGGCCCTAATCAAGCACATGGATTATCATTTTCTGTGCAGCCTGGTGTTAAAGTCCCTCCATCTTTGCAAAATGTCTATAAAGAACTGCAAAGTGATTTAGGCATCTCTCCAGTAAACCATGGTTATCTAGTGTCTTGGGCGAAACAAGGTGTATTGTTGTTAAATACTGTTTTAACAGTACGTGAAGGTCAAGCATACTCTCATCGAGGTAAAGGTTGGGAACAGCTTACTGATAAAGTGATTGAAAAATTAAATGAACGCCAAGAGCCTGTTGTATTTATCTTGTGGGGAAAACCTGCGCAAAAGAAAGTTTCTATGATTGATACATCGAAACATGTTATTATCAAATCGGTTCATCCGAGTCCTTTATCAGCCAATCGAGGATTTTTTGGCTCTAAGCCGTTTTCTAAAACAAATAATGCTCTTATCGCTCTGGGTCAAACGCCAATTGATTGGCAATTACCTCAAAAAGTATAACAGTTTCAAAATATAGGTATAGCAGCTTGACCTCTTTAAATAAGTATATTGTTAAAAAGTAAACTTTTTTTGGCTAATACAGAATAATCCCCTGTTTTTTTTCCTAGTTATAGTGTATGATGAAGAAGTAGAAAAAATCTGGAGGTAACAATGCATGGAATTATTTGATAGTTTGAAATTTAAAATTGTTCGTCGTGGCATTAAAATCGCTTTTCCTGAAGCGTCTGATACTCGTATTTTGAGTGCTGTTGCTCGTCTAAGAGGGGAAGAACTTATTGAGCCGGTTTTAATTGGCAAACGCAAAGAAATTGAAGACGCTGCATCTACTCGGGGAATCAATATCTCAAATATGACGATTTATGATCCGGACGATTGTAAGCGCTGGGAACAAATTGTAGAGGCATTTTTAGAACGTCGCAAGGGAAAAGCTACTAGAGAACAAGCAGAAGAAATCTTAAAAGATGAAAACTATTTTGGTACTATGCTAACTTATATGGGAATTACAGATGGATTAGTTTCTGGCGCTATTCATGCAACTAGCGATACTGTACGTCCTGCGTTACAAATCATCAAAACCAAACCAGGTGTTAGCCGCACAAGTGGCGCGTTTCTTATGATGCGCGGAAATGAACAAGAAAAATATCTCTTTTCGGATTGTGCCATTAATATTGCTCCAGAACCTAAAGAGCTAGCTGAGATCGCAGTGGAATCAGCTAAAACAGCGGAGATGTTCGATATCGATCCACGGGTGGCGATGTTAAGCTTTTCGACGAAAGGGTCAGCTAAAGGACCTCAATCAGAAGCAACCATGGAAGCTACAAAAGCTGCCAAAGAAATGGCACCAGAACTTCCACTTGATGGAGAGTTACAATTTGATTCCGCCTATATTCAAACTGTAGCACAATTGAAAGCTCCCGAATCAGAGGTTGCTGGTAAAGCGAACGTCTTTGTTTTTCCTGACTTACAATCAGGAAACATTGGCTATAAAATTGCTCAACGTCTAGGAAATTTCGAAGCGATCGGACCTATTTTACAAGGGTTGAACAAACCCGTTTCGGATTTGTCTAGAGGTTGTAATGAAGAAGATGTTTACAAATTATCGATTATTACAGCAGCGCAATCTGTAATGGGATGAAACATTGTAGAACTGAAAAGGTTGATCTTTTTAGATCGACTTTTTCAGTTTTTTGCTATTTTTTAGTAAAAAAGCTATACTAGATCTTGATTGAAAGGAAGTGAGAAAGATGATCCCTTTACAAAATGTTAATGAAACAAAAAAATTCGCTATTATTATTGGAAAAGTAGCAAAAGCTGGCGATAATTTAATTTTAACAGGAGATCTGGGCGCTGGAAAAACGACGTTAACAAAAGGAATCGCAGAAGGAATGGAGATTGATCAAACAGTAAAAAGTCCGACCTATACGATTATAAGGGAATATCTTGACGGTCGCCTTCCTTTATATCATATGGATGTTTATCGGATAGAAACTGGGGCTTGGGACTTAGGCTTAGATGAATATTTTGAAGGTGAAGGTCTTTGTGTGATTGAGTGGGGAAGACAGCTACAAGATGCTGTTCCTTTAGATTATTTGGAATTAGTGATTGAAAAAGATTCTGAAGATGAGAATAAGCGACAAGTAACCTTAAGAGATTTTGGTCCCTATGCCAATGTATTTAAAAAAAGAATTGAAGACGGATGGGAGCAGTATAATGAATGAAGATGTAGATGTTACCATAAGGGAGGCATTGCCTAAAGATGCCAAACAAATCGTAGAAGTTTCTCAAACGATTGGGAGCCAAACTGAATATTTAGTCATGGACGAATATGGTACGAATTTACCGCTTAACTTGCTAGAAAATCAACTAGACACTATTTATAACAGTGATCATCAGTTACTTTTGGTAGCCTTGGTAGAGGAAGAAATTGTAGGAAGTGCTTCTGTAAGAAGCAGCGAAGAAAAACGAGTCGCTCATATTGGTGAAGTAGGTATTTCTCTTTTAAAAGATTATTGGGGTATAGGCTTAGGTAGTATTTTATTGGAAGAGTTAATAGAATGGGCACAGCAATCTCAACAGATTAGACGCTTAGAATTAACTGTGCAAAAGCAAAATACGCGAGCAATTCATCTTTATGAGAAATATGGGTTTCAAACAGAAGCTGTGATGAAACGCGGAGCTACAGGAGATGATGGGCGTTTTTTAGAAGTATTATTGATGAGTAAGATGATCGACTAAAGAATAGCCGTCCTTTGAATAAGATAAGCGGAAATATGAAGCAAATAAAGAAAGTAGACCTGTTAGTCAAAAACCAAAAATTGGATAAAGGGATAACATTTCGTTATCCAGACAAGAGATAGTGGAAATAAAAAGCTAAATTTTTCTGCAAAATAAAAAGAAGCTGGGACATAAATAAAGACAAGACAAAAATACCCGAACGATATTTGATAAGATTTTCTAATTGTCGTGAATTTGCGACGAGGACCTGCTGGACCGCAGGAGCAATCTCTCTTATAGTTCGGATATTTTATTATTAAAGAGACTTTTGTCCCAGCCTCTTTTTATTTTGCAATAACTAATGATTTAAGCGGTTCTGTACCAAAGTATTTTTCTTCTTCCAATAAAATATGAGCGCAAGCACGACTATCAGCTAGTGCATCATGGTGATTGTCCAATGGGATATCTAAAAATTTACAAATTGTATTGAGTTTATGATTATCGATTTCTGGATACAACTTGCGGCTTGTTTTAACCGTACATAATGATAAAAAATTAGCTGGTTCTAAGTTGTAATAATTCAAACACCCAGCTAGTACGCTATTATCAAAACTAGCGTTGTGTGCTACAACTAAATTATTTTTTTGAAAGTAGGGCTGAATGATAGGCCATATTTCTGGAAATTTTGGAGCATCAGCTACATCTTGAGGGCGTATCCCATGAACTTGGATATTTTTCCAAAAAAATTTTGTTTCTGGTTTAATTAAGGTATAGAATTCATCTACAATTTGACTATTTTCTACTTTAGTAAGTGCTAAAGAACAAGCGCTGTGTCTTTGAGCGTTAGCTGTTTCAAAGTCCATCGCAATAAAGTTCATTAATGGTCATCTCCTGTTAAAGGAATAGATGTCCTTTGCCAAACGGTCATCATTTCCATAATACACTTATGTATTTTAGCACCAACGGAATATTTCTTCAAATAATCTAGCAAAATACAAATGAGCGCTATTTTTTGATTTCCTATTTGTGGTATAGATTTGTTCAAAGAATTTACTAAGTAAAATGCTAAAAATATGATTTTATTTTCTTAAGAGTTACGATACTATAGAAAGAAACTGAAGTGTAAGGGAGGAAAAAGCATGAAAGTTGGCGTAGTTGGACTGGGAAATATCGCGCAAAAAGCTTATTTGCCTGTTTATATACAAATGCAAAATCAAGCAGAATTTTATTTTGCGACAAGAAATAAAAAGGTACAAAATAATTTACAAAAGATTTATCGTTTACCGCATATGAAAAATAGCTTAGATGAGTTATTAATGGAAGGAATCCAAGCTTGTTTTATTCATTCAGCAACAACCTCTCATTATCAGTTAGTAAGAAAATGTTTGGAAAATCATGTCGATGTCTTTGTTGACAAGCCTTTAAGTGAAGACATTGCAGAAGTAGAAGAACTTTTGGCTTTAGCAAAAGAAAAAGATCAAATTTTGATGATAGGTTTTAACCGACGTTTTGCTCCGATGGTAAAAAGATTACAGACACAAAAAGGTAAGCGCCTATTATTTTTACAAAAAAATCAAGTCGCTAATGCTAAAAATACGACTTTTGAAATATTTGATGTATTTTTACATTTGGTTGATACAGCTGTTTATCTTTTAGATGATTCGATCCAGACATTTTATAGTGATATTTATGAAACACAGGAAAACTTATTAGAGACCGCTTTGCTTAAACTAGTAACAAAACAGACAACTACACTTTTAAGTATGGATACTAAAAGCGGGGCCAACCAAGAAAATTATCAATTGACGACTGAAAGTGGAACTTATCGTTTAACGGATTTAACACAATTTAGCACGCAACAGAAGGCACAAGAGCAGGTGGAAACATTTGATGATTGGGAAAATACACTAGTAAAGCGTGGCTTTTATCCAATGGTTCAAGCTTTTCTTAAATCTTTAGAAACGAGAAGGACAGATGGATTACGGCAAGATAACGTTTATCTTAGCCATAAAATTTGCACTGAAATGTTAAAACAAAAAGAAAAAAAGAACATACGATAAAACAATTAGTAGTCAGCTTATAAAGAACATGATAGAATGAGTAGGACGTTTGAAAAAGGAGATATTTCTGGTGAATAAAGAAAAATTAGTACAACAATTTCCTACGATTAATTTATTGATAGATGAGCCATTAAAGTATTATACGTTTACAAAAACAGGAGGACCGGCTGATGTTCTAGCTTTTCCCGAGTCAGAAAATGAAGCGGAGGAGTTGGTTTTATATTGTCGTAATCATGATGTTCCTTGGCTAGTACTAGGCAATGCCAGTAACTTAATTGTAAGGGATGGCGGGATCCGTGGTCTGGTTATCATGCTTTTGTCGATGGATCAAATTCAAGTAACGGATAATATGGTGGAAGTCCAAGCTGGAGCTCGTTTAATAGATACGAGTTACGCTGCTTTAGAAGCTTCATTATCTGGATTAGAATTTTCGTGTGGTATCCCTGGTAGTGTCGGTGGGGCTGTGTTTATGAATGCTGGCGCTTATGGTGGAGAAATTAAAGACGTATTTGATTCTTGCGATGTTTTAATGCCAGACGGATCTATACAGACTTTTTCAAATCAAGAGATGAATTTTAGTTATCGGAACAGCATGATTCAAGTGCGACACGGCATCATTTTGAATGCACGTTTTGCTTTGCAAAGAGGCCAATATCACTTTATAAAAGAACGTATGGATGAATTGACTTACTTAAGAGAATCTAAGCAACCATTGGAATATCCTTCGTGCGGTAGTGTTTTCAAACGCCCCCCTGGTCATTTTACTGGAAAATTAATTCAAGAAGCTGGATTGCAAGGCTTACAGTGGGGGGGTGCCCAAGTATCAAATAAACATGCTGGTTTTATTATTAATTTAGATGGTGCTACTGCTACTGATTATGTGGAATTGATTACGCATATTCAAGATGTGATCAAAGAAAAATTTGATGTTGATTTACAAACGGAAGTTCGAATTATCGGAGAAGAAGTGAATAAAACTTTGATAGATAAGAGTCAAAGATAGAGGGGCAAAAAGGATGCTATCATTTCTAGTGTTAGCAAGCAAGAAATGAATTCTTATAGCACTTATTTTGGCTCATGCTTTTGACCCAGTCTCTATAGACCACAACTTTTCTGTTTCTTTTAGCTACCTATTTTGGTTATCAATAAGATGAACAAAGAGCAAAAAAAGAGATTGCCTATCATTAAGCAATCTCTTTTTTTATATTCGGTTTTTTAAGAAACGTAATAAAACAGCAGCAACTCCTGCGGTAGCAATTCCTGCTATAATAGCTTCCGGGATACCTTGAGCAAAAATAATGGAAAGAATAGCTGTATAGACGGCACCGCCGGCTTCTCCGATCATTTGTGCGTATTCTCTTTGGAATAAGAAGTATATCATGTTCATGACCACAACAGTATTCACGACTCCTCCAAGTAAACCTGCAAGGAACAGTCCTAAGCCACGTTTTCGCTGCTTCATCTTTTTTTCAAACCATTGGTAGAAATAGTAAGGGACAATCCCAATTAAAATTCGTGGAATAAAAACAATCAGTAATGCTTTCCAGCTCCCATAACCACTTGTTCCAAACGGTGCGATAAAGGGAGAAAAGACAAAAGAAAGGGGCGTTACAATAATGGTTGAACGGATCATACTAATTAAACCAAAACTAGCGCCTAAAAAGCCTCCAACCCGGGGACCTAAAACGAGAGAAGCGACAATCACAGGAATGTGCAAAGTCGTTGCGTTTAAAGGTCCGATAGGAATGAATCCGAGAAAGGGAACGGTGGCAAGTAATAGCAAAATAGCTAGAAAGAAGGCCGTTAAAACTAGGCGAAAAGTTTTTTGTTTTTGCTGCATGAATTCGTTAAGCCTCCTTACCTTCAAGGATAGCTACCGTTTCTTCTATAATAGTATCAACGGTAGCTAATGCGCCTGAACCAAAATCGCCACAAGCAAGTAATGATTCTCGTGGACTGATTTCGTTATAGCCGATATCTTTCAATGTTTGCAGGTTCTTTTGTACAATAGGGTGGTCATACATATTCGTGTTCATCGCTGGTGCGACTAACTTTGCACGATCACTAGGCAGTGCTAATGCAATTGTTGTAATCAAATCATCAGCTATACCTGTAGCAAGCTTACCAATAATATTAGCAGTTGCAGGTGCGACTAAAAACAAATCAGTTGGTTTAGTTAGTTCGATATGATTAATATTACTAGGAATAGGTTCATCCATAACATCAGTATGAACTCTACGCTTCGTTAAAGTTTGTAAAGTCAAAGGTGTAACAAATTCTTGACTGCTTTTAGACATCAAAACATCTACAGCATATCCCCTTTTAGTTAATTCATGTGCGATATCTGCTGCTTTATAAGCAGAAATACTACCGGTAACTGCTAATAAAATATGTTTCGTCATTTTAGTACCTCCTATAAGCTCATGCGATTTAGTTCATGACTGTTTCTACAATTAATGTTGCAATATCTTCCTTGGTTTGTTTTTCATCGACTAATTGGCCGTATTTATCGATAAGATAACCAATATGTTGATGTTTTGTAATTTTTGCTAGGTCGTTTGCCAAAACATAATCTGCTTGATTATGTTCCATACTTGTTTGTGCAGTAGTAATCAATGATTGTTTTGATACATCTACTAATAATTTAAAGCCGACCAATAGAGTCTCAGGTTGTATTTGTTTGATTAACTGAATAACTTTAGGCGTTTTTTGCAACACTAAATAAAGTTGTTCGATATCAGAAGAAATTTTTTTCTCCTCAGTTGTGTTAGTAGCAGCGATCTGTGTAAGATCTGCTTTAGTTAATGGGCCGTTTTTTTCTTTAAACAAGTGATTTATTTCTTCTAAAAAACCTTCTTGAGAAAAAGTTTGTGCTGGGGTAAAGTCACTAACTGCCATACTATGAATGACTGCATCATAGTGATTTTTTTGTAAGAGATGTTGTAATTGTTCTGTTAATTCTTGTGTACCAGCAATTTCATGAGTTTTTAATTTTTTATCCTCTACAGGATGTTTTGCTTGAACTGTTGTTACATAATCGACTGTTACTTGTTTATGTAAAAACTCTTTTGCAATCAAACAACCCAAACGGCCGGTCGAATGGTTGGTGATAGAACGTACATTATCAATTTTTTCTGATGTACCTCCTGCAGTAATTAATACCCTCATTTTGTTCCTCCCAGATTAACAATGGTACGACCGCTATGAGTGCCGTTTAGTAAGGAATCAATCGTTTCATCTAAATCAGTTAAGTCGACTTCTTGGTAAGATAATTGTTCGAATACTTTCTTGTTTTCTGCTAAAAATTCCCAAATTTGTTTTCGCTGAGACATACCAACGTAGACAGAATCGATTCCTATCATTTTGATACCACGTAAAATAAAGGGCAAGACCGTTGTGTTTAATGTTATACCACTAGCATTGCCACATAAAATAACTGTTCCATTATATTGAACAAAAGGCAAAAGGTTAGCTAAAATCTCTCCACCTACTGTATCAATGACTGCATCAAATCTTTGTTTACCTATGGGATGTCTTTTTTCAGGCAAAATTTCTGCTGGTGTTTTAATATCAGTAGCGCCCAGATTTAATAACCATTGAGCTTGTTCTTTTTTAGAGGATAAAGCTATGATATTTGAATATCCTAGTTGGGATAAAAGAGCGATTGCTGTACTAGCTACGCCACCTGTTGCTCCTGTTACAAGAATAGAGGCATCTTTTTCAACTGAGTCATTTAATGATTGTATCGCTAAGGCTGCTGTAAAACCAGCTGTGCCAAATTTCATGGCTTCTTTTGAAGTTAGCCTCTGAGGTAATTCAACTAACCACTCAGCTGGTATATCTTGTACTTGACTAAATCCACCATCTCTACTGGTTCCTAAACCATAGCCGGTTGCTAGAACCTGTTGTCCAGCTTTCCAATTTTCATCATTTGACGCAATAACTGTGCCTGCCAGATCAATCCCAATAACTTTAGGATAATCGGCAACAACGCCGCCATTTTTGGTTGCAGCTAACGCATCTTTATAATTAATATCAGAATATTCTATTTGAACACGAACGTCATTTTTCTTTAATGCTCCTAGCTGTTTTTGTACAAGGCCACGAGAAAATACATTTTCTGTTTGTGTGACTTCAAAGGCTAAAACATTTTCCATTTCGATCCTTCCTTTATAGTTATTGGTTTATTTCTTTCATCATAACACATTTTTGATTATTGCTGGAGAAATTGTTTTTATGTACTCATAAGTGTGTGTCCTATAACTTTTTCGTTGTGTTTGTAACTTGAGTGACAAACAGATCGGTTTAAGATTGAGAAGCAGTTTATTAAGGCTCAGAAAAAGAATTAATTAGAAAATAAAAATAGCGAGGGTAGTGTAACATCTGACCTCGCTATTTTTATTCATTTAAACTTATAACAGATTACTTAGTGGAGTATGCTCAATTCCTAAATCTTCAGCTACCGCTTGATGTACCAGGTGGCCTTGGTAAGTATTGACACCGCGATATAAAGCTGGTTCATTTTGTAATACTTCTTCAATAGGTCCTTGTACTAATTTTTCAGCAAAAGGAAGGGTGGAATTACTTAAAGCAATTGTCGCAGTTTGAGCAACAGCTCCTGGCATATTTGCCACCGCGTAATGAGTCACGCCTTCTTCTACGTAAGTAGGATCGTCATGCGTAGTTGTTTTTGTTTCTGTTTCAAAAATTCCCCCTTGATCGATAGCAATATCAATGACTACAGAATGATCAGGCATATTCTTAACCATTTCTCTTGTAACAAGAGTTGGGGCCTTACGTCCGGGAAGTAAAACTGCTCCGACAACTAAGTCCGCTGTTTTTAATTGTTCCTCGATATTGAAATTATTGGACATTAAAGTTTGAACTCCGCCGTTAAATTCGGTATCTAATTCTTTCAGACGATTAATATTTACGTCTAAAATGGTTACATTAGCGCCAAGTCCATGAGCAATTTTAGCAGCATTTGTTCCAGCTACTCCTCCGCCGATGACGACAACGTTGCCTTTTCGTACACCCGGAACACCAGATAATACAATACCTTTTCCTCCTTTAGGACTTTCTAAAAACTCGGCCCCAATTTGAGCAGCCATTCTTCCAGCAATTTCACTCATTGGAGATAATAAGGGCAAAGCATGATTATCTAACTGCACATTTTCATAAGCGATAGCTGTCACATTTGCTTTCTGTAAAGCTTGAGCTACAGGTTTATTTGCTGCTAAATGTAAGTAAGTAAATAAAATTAGTCCAGAACGGAAATATTTATACTCTTCTTCTAACGGTTCTTTGACTTTCATTACCATGTCTTGTACCCAAACTTCTTCGGGAGTTTGAACAATAGTTGCGCCTACTTCTTCATATGCCTCATCTTTAAATGATGAACCAAATCCTGCGTGAGTTTCCACAAAAATTTCATGTCCACTTTGAATTAGCTCGTATACGCCTGAGGGGGGTAAGGCTACACGATTTTCGTTGTTTTTTATTTCCTTAGGTATTCCGATTTTCATAAAACCACTCCAATTATTTAATCAGTTTAGTTATACAGAAAATAGAGGTTACATACAAAAAGTTTTTTATCTCTTGGTTAAAAAGGAGGCTGGGACAAAAGTCTCTTTAATAATAAAATATCCGAACTATAAGAGAGATTGCTCCTGCGGTCCAGTAGGTCCTCGTCGCAAATTCACGACAATTAGAAAATCTTATCAAATATCGTTCGGGTATTTTTGTCTTGTCTTTATTTATGTCCCAGCTTCTTCATTTATAAACTAATTTTATTACTCAAGTTTCGCATACCCAAAATGATGATGTCCCTTTGATAGAACAACGCTGATAGTAAAATAATGGTTCGCTTGACTTTTGTTCAAAGGATACAAAAAGAACTCCTTTTGTTTTATAATGGATTTAACGACAAATCTAAAAACAAGGAGTTCTTGCTCTTATGATACACTTAAAAAACATCAAAAATCAATTACCAAATGAAATGAACGCAATTTTTTCTGAACTGAACGTCCTGAAATGTTTACGACAAACCTCTATTTGTAAGCAAAAAGGCTATTCTCCCGCCATTATTTTTACTTTTCTTTTCAGTTTAGTGTTTAAGGGCAAGACCTTGAACCAAGTCCTCAGCGGACGTGAAGCAGATCATAAAGCCACTCAAGCAGCGGATGAAATTGCTAAAAGTCCTCAGCGGACGTGAAGCAGATCAATATATGAAGAAAGATACCGTTTACCGTTTGATGAACGATCCGCACAATAATTGGCGTAGCTTTCTGCTTCGTTTTAGTGCTTCTGTGATCGAAAAGATCCATCGATTAACAGATCCAAGTACCCATCTACGTACGCTTGTTTTGGATGACTCAACGTTCTATCGAAATCGAAGTCAGAAAGTGCCTGGTTTGGCGCGCCTTTGGGATCATGCTTTACAAAAAGGTTATAAAGGCTATCGCATGCTAACTTTAGGCTTTTCTGATGGGTACTCTTTTATTCCTATTGATTTTG
>NZ_AUIQ01000037.1 GCF_000423785.1 Tetragenococcus muriaticus DSM 15685
TGCCAAACAAAAAGGTGATGGTTCTTTCGCTTTTGCGGTCGACGCGAAAGCCTTCTTTCTTCCATTGGGCACAAATTTCTTCATCGAGCGTTTGAAAAGCTAGTTGGGTGATTGTCGCTATCAGTTGCGCAAAAAAAATCATCATGGCTCTTTCTCTTGCTAAAAAATTTCTTTCCTTCTTCATTACTTCCACTAAATCTGTTACAATAGAATCCATAAGAAACCGCCTTTATTCATTAGTGCCTGTCAGCCCAATGAATAGAGTAACGGTTTCTTTTTTATTCGTCTAGAGGAAACCTCAATAAATTTTACACTTAGTCAAAGTAAACAATATCGAGATAGATCGCTTAAGTTGTTTTGTAGTCTTTCGATTCGCGTCCTAAGATTGCTTGTAAAACAGTTAAACCAAGTAAAAGTCCTAAAATTAAGTAAATTAGACTTGAATATTGCGTGATTCCCCAACCCCAAGTATGATAAACAAGCATTGTGATCCAAAGCACAACTGCCGAAAGTACATTCAAAAGTCCAAATGCCCATAGGTTTCCATTTTCTTTACGTACTAAATAAAATATGGAAAAATACAAACTAAGCGCTAGCCAGGCAATATTAATCAAAATAAGTCCCCAGTAGATAAAAGCTGCTAACATAATTTGTTCACCTCACTTATTACTTTAATCAAATTTATTTTATCATGTTTTGTTTGAAGTGTCACAAAAATTCAAGGAAAAAGTCAACTATTATAATTACTTCGGTACGATTCGAAACGAATCATGCGTTTTTAAAGTAGCATAAATGAAAGGCTTTACTTTCGTAGACTGTATTATTTTTCAGGACCTATTCTTTTATAAGCAAAGTATTATATATAATTGTTGTATGGTCAAAAGAAATAGTTCAGGTAAAATGTTATTATAGAAAGAAAAAATTGATAGGAGAAGGTATGGATAAAGCTACAGAAAAAGAAAAAATGATCGCTGATAAATTGTATTTTTCAGCTGACCCTGAACTAGTTGCTGATCGTAAGAGAGCTAGAAAGCAACAACGATTGATCAACCGTGAAGAGGACTCAGAGGTTCGCAGCCAACTCATTAAAGAAACTTTTGGTCGTGTGGGGAGTCAATTGCATATTGAACCGATTCTTCGTTTTGATTACGGTTATAACATACGAGTTGGTGAAAATTTTTATGCCAATTATGATTGTGTATTATTAGATATTTGTCCCATTACTATTGGAAATAACTGTATGTTAGCTCCCAATGTTAAATTATATACGGCTTCTCACCCATTGCAACCGGCTGCAAGGAATAGCGGATTTGAAAATGGAGCTCCTATTACTTTAGGAAATAATGTATGGGTCGGTGGGGGTGCAATTCTTGTCCCCGGGGTTACTTTAGGGGATAATGTTGTTGTTGGAGCTGGTAGTGTCGTAACAAAGTCCTATCCAGATAATGTCGTAATTGCTGGAAATCCTGCAAATATCATTAGAACGATTGAGCCAGAAGATGAATAAAATGATTTGTTATGCTAAATTTTTTAACTTAATATTGACATTTTATTTAGGATACGATACATTGTTTCCAACAACGAAAAATATCTGAAGATTAGGAAAGTAAATTTGGATACTTTAAAGAGAGACTCTGCTTGGTGAAAAGAGTTAAGTTTTGAAGAGTTGAAAATGACCTAGGAGGATAGCGTGTCGATAAGTAGGCATGCTCGGAAGTTCTACCGTTAAAAAGAACACCGATCTTTCATACATTGGGAATGTCGGAGTGAGGGAAGGTTTAACTTCTAAACAAAAGGTGGTAACACGAGTATTCGTCCTTTTACTAGCATCGGCTGGTAAAAGGACTTTTTTATTATATAAAGACGGACAAAGACATGGTAAGTAAAAAGGAAAGAGTTTTTTACAGAGAACTCCGCAAGCTGAGAAGGAGAAAAACGTCCTTTTGAAAATGGCCATCGAGTGATTCATCTGTAAGTTTATAAAATAAAGAGATGACGGGGCAACCGATATTTTGCTAGTATATCCCTATACTATAAAGAGAAGCTGGTTTATCTATACAGCTTAATTGAGGTGGTACCGCGCGTTAGCGTCCTCAAGAAAATAGCGAGGTCTGTTTTCTTGAGGACTTTTTTATAATATGAAAATATTTCTAAGTAAATGAGGAGAGGATATAAATGATTGAACTAAAAGATGTATCAGTGACTTTTCGACAAGGCAATCGGGAAATTCCGGCTGTAAAAAATGTAGATCTTTCAGTTGACCAAGGAGATGTCTACGGAATCGTTGGATATTCTGGTGCTGGAAAGAGTACCTTAGTAAGGGTAATCAATTTGTTACAAGAACCAACAGAAGGAGTAGTTGAAGTTAACGGGACAGATTATAGTTCTCTTAAGCCTAAAGAATTGCGGGCCAAGCGTAAAAAAATTGGAATGATTTTTCAACATTTTAATTTAATGAATAATCGTTCGATTTTTGATAACGTAGCTTTTTCTTTGAGATATTCAGGGACTTCAAAAGAAGAACGCAGACAAAAAGTCAATGAGTTATTAGAATTAGTAGGTTTATCAGAAGAAATCAATGCCTACCCGAGTCAATTATCTGGAGGACAAAAACAACGGGTAGCCATTGCACGATCGTTGGCTAATGATCCGGAAATTTTGTTGTGTGACGAAGCAACGAGCGCTCTAGACCCAAAAACGACCCTACAAATTTTAACTTTATTGCAAAAGTTAAATAAGCAATTAGGTTTGACTATTGTAATCATTACGCATGAGATGCAAGTGGTAAAAGAGATCTGTAATAAGGTTGCGGTTATGGAAGATGGGGAAATTGTTGAACGAGGGGATAGTGTTCAAATTTTCAGTAAACCAGAGCAACCGTTGACCAAAGACTTTATTCGAACAGCGACTCATGTGGATCAAGCTTTGGATACAATTTTGGGGAGTTCTAGTTTTTCAAAATTGGAAGAAAATGAGTGGCTAGTTGAATTATCTTATGTGGGTAATCAGACGAGCGAACCGCTAATTGCAGAACTTTATAGCCAATTTCAAATAACGACGAACATCTTATATGGGAATGTTGAATTTATTCAGGACACTCCTTTGGGAAGTTTAATTGTGAATTTATCAGGTACATTGGAACAAAGGCAAAAAGCATTTGAATACATGACAAATAAAGGGGTCTATGTCAATATACTAAAACAACCGGAAGGAGGAGTTTAATATGCAAAATTTACTTGAACAATTTCTACCTAACGCCATGGAAATTCCTGATGAGTTTATTGAAGCTACTCAAGAAACCATTTATATGGCCGTTTATACTTCAATAATAGGGGGAGTTTTAGGTCTTTTTTTCGGCGTTTTATTAGTCATTACTAGACCTGGCGGATTGTTGGAACAGCGCGCTTTTTTTAACATTTTAGATAAAGTTGTTAACATCGTACGCTCGATTCCTTTTATTATTTTACTCGCTTTGTTGGTTACTTTTACTCGTTTTATTGTCGGAACATCAATAGGTGCTACTGCTGCATTAGTTCCGTTGGTTGTTGCAGTGGTTCCCTTCTACGCTCGACAAATTGAAGTGGCTTTATTAGAAGTTGATCCTGGCGTAATTGAAGCCGCAGAAGCGATGGGGACCAGCCCACTGGGAATTATTTTCCGGGTATACTTACGTGAGGGTTTGCCTGGTATTATCCGTGTTTCAGCGTTAACAATTATTAACGTTATTAGTCTTACAGCAATGGCTGGAGCTGTTGGAGCTGGTGGATTAGGAAACTTAGCGATTACTAGAGGTTATAATCGATTCCAAACAGACGTGACTTGGGTTGCAGTGATCATTATTTTAATTTTAGTCTTTATCAGTCAAGCAGTTAGTAATTGGTTAATAAGAAGAGTGAGCCACTAAAATTAGGAGGAATGTTTAATGAAAAGAAAATGGCGATTAAGCTTAGTCGTTGCTTCTCTTTTTATCCTTGCGGGTTGTGGAAATGGAGAAGGTTCAGCGGATAATGAAGAAAATACAACCGTACAGTTAGGTGTCATTGGTGCAGATACAGACGTTTGGGATGATGTTCAAGAACGATTAGCAGACGATGGCATTGATTTGGAATATGTAGAGTTTACCGAATACAGTCAGCCGAATAGGGCTTTAGAAAGTGGAGATATTGACCTTAACTCTTTCCAGCATCAGGATTTTTTGGATAATTATAATGAAGAGCGTGGAACAGATCTTGTATCTATTGGGAATACGGTAAATGCACCTTTAGGGATTTATTCAGAACAAATAACAGATTTGAACGAATTAGAAGATGGGGCCGAAATTGCGATTCCTGATGATGTCACCAATGGGGGACGTGCTTTGAAGTTATTACAAACAGCGGATTTGATTACAATTGATGAAGAAGTACAAAACCCTACCACAAGTGATATTATAGAAAACCCTCAAGATTTAGAAATTACTGAGCTAGAAGCTTCCCAAACCGCGCGTGCGATGGAAGATGTTGATGCTTCGGTGATTAATAGCGGTATGGCGGTAGACTCAGGTCTTTTGCCAGATGAAGATGCGATTTATTTAGAACCAGTGGATGATACGTCCCGTCCCTACGTGAATATTATTGCGGCTAGAAAAGAAGATGAAGATAATGAAGTGTATCAACAAGTTGTCGATGCTTACCAAACAGAACGAACAGCAGAAGTGATTGAAGAAACCTCAAATGGAGCTGATATCCCTGCTTGGGAAGAATTTGGAAGAAAATAAAAAAAACCTTAGACAACGATTAATAAATGAAAAAAGAATATATACTAATTTGACTAGGGAACGGCTGATATATCGTTAAATTTGGGGTTTAGTTAAAAAAGTTTAACTAGTAACAGGAAGCCACTGGTAACGATGATTTAAGCAACTCAAATAAACAAAAAAGGATCAACCTTACACATATGGTGTGGTTGGTCCTTTTTTATTTATTCTATGACAAGTACACCTTCATCTAAAGTAAACGGATTGTCCTCATTAATATGGTCATAAAATAGCACTCCGTTTAAATGGTCAAGTTCATGTTGTACAACAACTGCTGGATAATTTTTTAAGCGAACTTGTTTTTTTTCTCCCTCTTCATTGTAATAACGTAGAGTAATTCTTGCTTGTCGTACGACATAACCAGGGACGTCGCGATCAACAGATAAACAACCTTCTCCTTCTCCTAAGCACGCCCCTTGAACGGAATGGCTTAAAATTTTTGGATTGTATAATATCTCTTTAAAATCAGGTTCTTTATTTTCGGAATCTAAGCTGGGAACTAAAACAGCGGCTATTCTTTTGCCAACATTCACTTGGGGAGCAGCTAGTCCAACGCCTCCACGTAGTTGTAACTCCTCTGCTTTTTGTGGATCTTGGCTGTTTTCCAAAAATTCCATCATTTCTTGCCCTAATTTTTTTTCTTCATCACTTAAGGGAAAAGTGACATCTTCAGCCACGTTTCGTAAAGTAGGACGATCTTCGCGAATAATATCCTCCATTGTGATCATTGTTGTTCTAACTCCTCTCAGATCTAACTTTCTATGTAATTGTTATCCAAGCAATAGTTTAACACAAAAAAATAAAAGACGGGCAAAAAAAAGTTTTAGTAGCCAAAGATTTTTCTTTCGTTTAAAAACTTTTGACGTAGGATTCGATTTTTTGAAAATATACAGGAAAATTTTATGAAAAAAGAGATGTTATTCTTGCAATATAATGTTAACAGTGTATAATGACATATTGTCATATGACATCGTGTCATAAATAACGAAGGAGGAAATGAATGAATGCCTAATGAAACGTTTTTTAATCTTCCGCTTGAAAAACAGAAACGAATACTAGAAGCAGCGAAAAAAGAGTTTTCGCAAAACCCATTAAAAGACGCTTCTATTGCCAACATTGTAAAAGAAGCAGAAATTTCTAGGGGAAGTTTTTATCAGTATTTTACAGGTGTGGACGATTTGTATTTATACTATTTTCATTCGCTAGGCAAAGATAGCCATAAACAGTTTCTTTTTAGCTTAAAACAACACCAAGGAGATTTATTTGCTACCTTTGAGGAATTCTTTTCTCGTTGGCTGTTAGAGATTTTTCAAGGAGATAATGTTCTTTTTTACAAGAATTTATTTATTAGTATGGATTATCACGGCATGCATAGATTTTTCTTCTTTTCCGATAGAAAAAAAGAAGAGGAACTTCAGCCATCGTCCTGGCATAATCATAAGAAAATGCAAAAAGAGAAAAAAGAAATGCTAGAAACTGTGGATCGTACAAAACTTGAAGTAAAAAGTGAGCAAGAACTCCATTTACTTTTTCAATTACTGTTGCATATTGCCTTTTCTACCATTGCCGATGGATATCATAATCATTTTGACAATGGAGTGTATGACATCCAAAAAATTAAGGAAGAATTTTATCTGAAAATGTGCTGGTTAAAAAAAGGAGCAGAAAAAAATAAAGAGGTGAAAGAATAGTGATAAAAGTAGTTAAAAAAATGTCTTTTACTGCCGCTTTGATCGCAGTAGCCTTCATGGTATTTCAAGTGATTGCCGATTTGTATTTACCTAATATGACATCAAATATTATTGATAACGGGGTTGCAACAGGAGATATTGATTATATCTGGCGTATTGGCGGAATAATGATGATTATTTCAGTCATTAGTATTATTGCGGCTTTTGGTAATGCATTTTTTGCAACAAGAGAGTCTCAAAGATTGGGAAAAAAATTACGAAGTGAGATTTACAAGAAAGCAGAAAATTTTTCTATTGATACATTTGGTCACTATGGAGCAGCCTCTTTAATCACTCGGACCACTAATGATGTGAACCAGATCCAACGTGTGATCCAAATGTTTCTACGATTAATGATCCAAGCGCCTATTATGTTACTTGGAGCGAGTTTTCTAGCTTATCAGCAGGATGATCAATTAACAAAAGTCTTTTTTGTTGTTATTCCTTTAGTGATTATTGCTGTGGGCGGCATTATGTATTTTGCCGTCCCTTTATTTCGAAGTATGCAACAAAAGACAGATCGTATTAACTTAGTTTTTCGAGAAGAGCTAACAGGTGTAAGAGTGATCCGAGCTTTTAATAAAGAAAGTTATGAAACAGACCGTTTTGATGAAGCCAACCGTGATTTTACTCATACAGCGATTAAAGTAAATACGATCGTTGCCTTGATGATGCCTTTAATGACTTTGATTATGAGCGGAACAAATATTGGAATTACTTGGTTTGGTGGACAATATATTGCTGATATGCAACTAGAAGTAGGAAATATGATCGCTTTTATTACCTACGCTATGCAAATTTTGATTAGTTTTATGATGCTTTCTATGATTTTTGTTATGGTTCCTAGAGCACAAGCGTCAGCTGATCGGATTAATGAAGTTTTAGAGGAAACAGACGACATTGTTGATAGCCAACACCCTGAAAACATCAATTTGAACCAAACAGAGGCGACTTTAGCATTTGACCAGGTGAATTTTCGTTATGCAGATGCAGATAACTTGGCATTAGAAGATGTTAATTTTGAAGCAACTGCTGGACAAACAGTAGCAATTATTGGAGGGACTGGCTCAGGGAAGACCACTTTTATTAATTTAATTCCGCGCTTACATGAGGTAACTTCGGGAAGTATTCGCTTAAACGGTCATGATATTCAAAATATTCGACAATATGATTTAAGGGAGCTTGTCGGTTTTGTTCCCCAAACAGCAGTTTTATTTAGAGGAACAATCCGAGAAAATTTGTGCTACGGGAACCAAGAAGCGACAGATCAACAAATATGGAAGGCTTTAGAGATTGCACAAGCCAATGACTTTGTTTCCCAAATGCCTGATGGTTTAGATAGTCATGTAGAGCAAGGAGGAGGAAACTTTTCTGGAGGTCAACGACAACGTTTAGCTATTGCTCGTGCTTTAATTAAAGATGCTGATGTCTATGTATTCGATGATTCGTTTTCTGCTTTAGATTTTAAGACGGATGCTAATTTGCGCCAAGCATTACAAGAAGAAGTGACAACAGCGATTCGAGTGATTGTTGCTCAACGTGTAAGTACTATTATGGATGCCGATATTATTCTTGTATTAGACGCAGGGAAAGTTGTCGGTAAAGGAACTCATAAAGAGCTATTGGCAAACAATGAAACTTATCAAGAGATTGCTTATTCACAATTAAGAGAGGAGGACTTAACTTGAGTAAAAAAGAAGAGGAGACCTCAGAGCAAGCAGCTACGTCTATAGAAAGGCGTAAACCCAAAAACTTTTGGAAAACAGTGCGTCGGCTTATCCATTATTTGTCTTCTCGTTTAATTGCGATTATTTTAGTTTTTGTATTAGCTATAGGAGCTGTTGTTTTTCAAATTCAATCACCTAAGGTTTTAGGACAAGCAACAACGGAAATTTTTAATGGGGTGATGAGTGGAATTGAGCAGATGCAAGCTGGCAATGAGGTTACGAGATTTCCTATTGATTTTGAAGAAGTGGGACGGATTTTGTTAATTGTTATTGCAATGTATTTAACTTCAGCAATTTTCAATTTCTTACAACAATTTATTATGACCCGAGTATCTCAACGGTCAGTTTATCAAATGCGTAAAGACTTAGATGAAAAACTGGATCGCTTGCCTATTTCTTATTTTGATACTCATAGCAATGGTGATATTATGTCTCGAGCTGTCAATGATATGGACAATATCGCTGGAATGTTGCAACAAAATTTAACTCAATTTGTGACTAGTATTGTAACCTTTATAGGTGTGTTAATTATGATGTTGACAATTAGTTGGCAATTGACCCTAATTGCCTTGGTTACGGTGCCTTTAAGCCTAGGTGTTGTTATGATTATTGCACCAAATTCACAACGCTTCTTTGCTGAACAACAAAAACGTTTAGGCCTTTTAAATGATCAAGTCGAAGAGACCTACGGCGGACATACAGTCGTTAAAACCTTTAATCACGAAGCCATTGACCAGGATGTTTTTGAACAAGAAAACCAAAAATTATATGAAGCAGGTTGGAAAGCCCAATTTGTTTCTGCGATCATTATGCCTTTAATGAATTTTATTAAGAACTTAGATTATGTTTTCGTGGCTATTATTGGTGGTATTAAGGTTGCAAATGGAAATATGGCATTAGGAAATGTACAAGCTTTCTTACAGTATACCAATCAATTTTCCCAGCCTATTCGTCAATTATCTAATTTAGTGAATACCATTCAAGTAACAATTGCTTCAGCAGAGCGTATTTTTGAAATTTTGGATGAAGAGGAAATGGTCGATCAACCTTCTCATTTACCAGTTGAAGAAAATACGCCTTATAAAGTCCGCTTTGAAGATGTAGAATTTGGGTATAACGAAGGACAATTATTATTTACTGACTTTAATTTAGACGTTAAACCAGCAGAAACTGTGGCGATCGTAGGGCCTACAGGCGCTGGGAAAACCACATTAATTAACTTGTTGGAACGTTTTTATGATGTTTCTGGCGGAAGTATTCGATATGACGGCATAGATGTTCGAGATATGTCTAAAGAAAATTTGCGTAGTAAATTATCGATGGTCTTACAAGATACTTGGTTATTTAGCGGTAGTATTTATGAAAATATTCGATACGGAAATGACCAAGCTACAGAAAATGATGTTAAAAAAGCCGCTGAGGCAGCCCATGTGGAGGACTTTGTGCATCAATTGCCCGAAGGTTATGATACAATTTTAAACGAAGACGCTAGTAACATATCTCAAGGACAAAAACAGCTGATTACTATTGCCCGTGCCTTTTTAGCAGATCCGCAAGTTTTAATTCTAGATGAAGCCACATCTAGTGTGGATACTCGTACGGAAAGCTTGATTCAAAAAGCAATGAACCGTCTTTTGGAAAATCGTACTAGTTTTGTAGTTGCTCATCGCTTATCTACAATCCAAGGGGCAGACAATATTGTGGTCATGGATCAAGGCTCTATTATTGAAACCGGCAATCATGAACAACTTATGGCCAAAAACGGGTTCTATGCTGATTTGTATAATAGTCAATTTTCTTCAGGTGAATTAGCTTCATGATTTTTTTAAAATTCGAATGGGACTTTCTTGAGAGTAGTTGTCCATTCGAATTTTTTCTGCGCTTTATCCATGCTATAATAGAGACAGCAAAATTTGGAGGAAAAATTATGACCTTACGCGTAGAAAACTTAACAGGCGGTTATAATCAATTCCCCGTGTTAAAGGATTTGAATTTTACCCTTAATGACGGGGAACTCGTTTCTTTGATCGGCTTAAATGGTGCGGGAAAAAGTACAACGATCAAAGAAATTATTGGATTATTACAACCGCAACAAGGACGTATTGAATTAGATGGACTAACGATCACAAAAGATCCAGAAAGTTATCGTCAAAAGATTGGCTATATTCCTGAGGCCCCTCTTTTATATGAAGAATTAACCTTAAAGGAGCACTTAGAAGTAACAGCAATGGCCTACAATATTGATGAAAAAGAGGTGCAAGAGCGGGCGCAGCCATTACTAGAAACATTTCGCTTAGATCAGCGACTTGACTGGTTTCCAGCTAACTTTTCTAAAGGTATGAAGCAAAAAGTCATGATTTTATGTGCTTTTTTGATTGAGCCTCGTCTTTATATTATTGATGAACCATTTCTAGGATTAGATCCTTTAGCTATTCAATCATTATTAGAATTGATGCAAAGCATGAAAGAAAAAGGCTCGTCCATTTTGATGTCGACGCATGTGTTAGCTACAGCTGAAAAGTATTGCGATCGATTTATTATGTTACATGATGGTCAGATTCAAGTTCAAGGAACATTAGAAGAACTACGACAAACATTTAATATGCCACAAGCTTCGCTAGATGAGCTTTACCTTGCGCTAACAAAGGGGGCATAATAATGAAAGCTTTCTTCCAAGATCGTTTAAAAAAACATCAAAAACATATGATGCGGTATATGCAATATGTATTAAACGACCATTTTGTATTAATCATGTTCTTTTTATTGGGCGGTATCGGATTTTATTATTCGAATTGGCTTAAAACCTTAACGCCAGGTTATTTTTTAGGCGCGATAGTAACTTTAATTATATGGATTGCTTCGTTACATATTGGGCG
This sequence comes from Tetragenococcus muriaticus DSM 15685, assembly GCF_000423785.1. Lineage (GTDB taxonomy): Bacteria > Bacillota > Bacilli > Lactobacillales > Enterococcaceae > Tetragenococcus > Tetragenococcus muriaticus. The sequence continues at coordinate 11,129 of NZ_AUIQ01000037.1, forward strand.
TTTTGTTAGTCTAGCGCATCCAGCAGATCAGATTTTTTTATTACCCAAAGAAAAACAGATGCGCACGTATCTATCGAGTGCTTTTTCTTATAGCTGTATTTTTCCGTTTTTCGTGTTACTTTTCATTTTGGCATTTACGATGCCTTTAGTGGTGGTTTCTACCGGAAAGTCTTTTATTACTTTTTTCTTTTATTTGTTTAGTTTATGGGGACTTAAAATTAGTCACTTAGAAATTGAACGTATGAGTATCTTTCAAGATATGAAAAAGGCGAGAAAAAATGCTTACTTTTTATGGCTAATTTTTACTCTTATTATCTTAGCTCTTAGTCTATGGCTACAGCCTATTTTGGGCACAATTATTTCTATTGCCCAAGTTGTTTTGTTTCATAAGTTATGCTGGCAGACAATGGACGTTCCATTAGACTGGGAAGAAATGATTAATGAAGAGCAAAGTCGGTTACATCGTATATATCAATTTATTAATTTATTTACTGATGTACCTGAGATTTCTACTAAAATTAAACGACGGAAATATTTGGATCCTTTATTAAAACGTATTTCTTTTAACCAGACTAATACCTATTTATACTTATACGCGCGACGTGTCCTACGAGGCAATGAATATGGCGGATTATACGTTCGTTTGTTGCTTATAGGAGGAGTATTGCTTTATTTTGTTGGGGAGCGTTGGTTTGCTTTAGGAATTGGCGCATTATTTATTTATCTCATTGGTTTCCAGCTTCTTCCTTTATACCAACAATATCAATATGTTCCAATAACGAAACTGTACCCGCTTAAAGAAAAACAAAAACTTGTCGCGATGAAAAAATTATTACGTTTACTTTTATTTTTCTGTGCTGTTGTGTTTATTGGGATTGTTTGTTTTTCCCTTTCCTCATGGAGCGATCGACTTATTGTGAGCGTTGGTTATTTATTGATGACATTTTTCTTTGTGGAGGGTTATGTCCCTTATCGTCTCAAAAAAATGGCGAATTAAGCGAAGAATCTTGGAAGCGTAAATCGAACATACATGTGCTTGACGATACGAAAGTAGCAGGCTAAAATAAGAATTACTGTGATAAAGGAGGTAAGCTTTGATGACGATGCGTATAGATAATGATTGGCAGCTACGCCCGATTAAAGGGGATACGGGAAAAGCTTATATTGGGCAAAAAGAGCAAGACAAAATATTTATCAAACGTAACACTACGCCAATGCTTGCTGCTTTATCCAAAGAAGGTATTACGCCTAAGCTCATTTGGACAAAACGAACAGGTGATGGAGACACTTTGTCCGCACAAGAGTGGATTGAAGGACAGTTATTAGGTCCTGAAGAGATTGGGCGAAGAAATGACGTGATTGATGTTCTTTATCATTTGCATCATTCCCGTTCTTTAAAAGATATGCTAAAGCGAATGGGTGGTATCGTAAAGACCCCAAAAAAGATGTTAGAAGAATATGAAGAAACTTTGCCTGAAACTCTAGTGAGTAATCAATTTTTATCCTTAGTTTTACAATTTCTTAAAAAGAACATTCCATCTTTTCATACGTCGGAAAAAGCGGTTGTTCATGGGGATGTCAATTGCCGTAATTGGATTGATTGTCAGAATTATTTATACTTAGTGGATTGGGATTCTGTGATGTTTGCTGATCCAGCTGTAGACATTGGGACTATTCTAGGCAATTATTTGCCAGTTTCAAGATGGAGCCAGTGGCTGATGAGCTATGGTATACAAAGTACGGATGCAAATATTGAAAAAGTTTATTGGTACGCCTTATTGAGTATGTTACAAGAAATAAAGAAATGTTGCCTTAAAGGCGATACAAAAGAAGTCAATGAAGGAATCTTACAACTAAAGCGAATTTACACAGGATAAAAAAGGGTGGGTGTGTCTATGATGACAACAACCACCCTTTTTAGAAGGAGTTAAGTATGCGAATTAGAAAACGTCATGGTGCTGAAGAAATGGTTGCTAACAATCCTCAATTTGTTATTTCTGACCCAAAACAATGGCGAGGTCATTGGAAAGAACGCTTTGCAAATGATCATCCGATACATATTGAAATTGGTATGGGAAAAGGACAATTTATTACTGAAATGGCAAAAGCTCACTCCGAAATCAACTATATCGGAATTGATTTACAAACGACGGTGGTGTCTTTTGCTTTAGATAAAATCAAAGAGGCTGGACTTTCAAATGTCCAATTGCTTCATGTGGATGGTTCAGCATTAACTGAATATTTTGCTGAAAATGAAATAGATCTGATTTACTTAAATTTTTCTGACCCTTGGCCTAAGAAAAAACATGCCAAAAGGCGGCTGACTTCTCATAAATTTTTAGCTGTTGATGAGAAGATACTGCAGCCAGGCGGAGAAATTCATTTTAAAACGGACAATCAAGGATTGTTTGAGTATTCGTTAGCAAGTTTTTCGCAATACGGCATGATCATTAAAGAGGTTTGGCTTGACTTGCACGCAAGTGATTTTACGAATAATATTATGACAGAATACGAAGAAAAATTTTCGCAAAAAGGACAACCTATTTATCGCGTAGAAGTAAAATTTCCGGAGAGAAGATAGCAAAATATAATAGTTCATCTATTTGAATTTTAAATAAAAGACCACTCTGTAGCCTTTGAAGAAAAGGAAACAGAGTGGTTTTTTCATTAAACCAAAACCTTTAGTCAATTAGTTTATACAGAAGCATTTTCTTCTTGCTCTTGCTTAACCAATCTTCTATCGTACAATCTAATAAATGGTAACCAAATGAGAAATGCTATAGCCGCGCAAATTATTGCTAAAATGATGGCCATATAGTCTCCGCCAGTACTAATAAAAGCACCCGCGCCTATAGGAGTTGGCCAAGGCATCATGGCGATAACAGGTTGTATAAACTGTAATTCAACTGCCCAATAAGCTATTGAAGCCGTAACCATTGGTGCCAAGAAAAATGGGATAGCTAGGAAAGGATTATAAACAATGGGCAGACCAAATACTAATGGTTCATTAATATTAAAAAATCCAGGGACAATCGCAGCCTTGCCTAATACTTTTAGTTGTTTGGACTTTGCTACAAATGCAAGGTATATTACTAACCCTAATGTCGCGCCAGCACCACCTACGATAATAAAAGCATTATTAAGTTCTCCAGCAAACGGAATGTTTGCACCTTCTATATTGGATTGTAGATTTGACATAAGAATTGGAAAAAGAAAACCTTGGATAATAATATTTGATCCATGAATTCCTACTAACCAAAGTATATGAACTAAGAAATAGATAACCAATATGCCTCCCCAACTGTTTGTTAGATTGACAACAAAGCCAAAAGGTAAGGCTATTAATTTAAAAATATCTGTACCTAGAGCAATTAAAATACCATTAATTACTAAAACAGAAATAGCAACGACAAATGCCGGTATTAAAGCTGTGAACGCGTTAGCTACACCAGAAGGTACTGCTTCTGGCATTTTTATAACTAGATTCTTTTTGACGCAAAATTTATAAAGTTGTACAGCGAGTATAGCCATAATAATTGCTGAAAAAATTCCTGAGGAACCTAAACGACTGATACCATCTTCAACCATTTCCCAACCATAAACGATGATTGCATCTTCGTTATTTTGATTTACTAAAGACATTTCCCCATTACTAAAAACTAATTGAGGAACTGTCATAAACAGAGCAAACATTGCTAGCAAAGCACCATTCATTGGATTCATATTTAGATTATCTTCTTCAGCGTATATTCTTGTATACTCATACCCCATGACAATACCAAAGTACAGTGCTAGTAATCCCATTGTTGTTTTATTTGCTAACATATATAAATCACTAACTCTAAAAAAAGTATTGTTGAAAAAACCTTCTAAAAAAGTAAATGTTTCAGGTAACACATTAAAAACAAGGAACATAGATCCCACAATAATAAATGGAATACTAGCTACCCCAGCAGCCATTACAGAACGTACGATGCGCCACTGCGCAACTTTGCTCATAGGCCCTAACACATACTTTTCTAAAGTATCAAGTGTTTTATTTCCTGATTCCATAAAAATTCTCCTTTCAATTATGTCTGCATAATCTCTTCATATTGTTTAATACGATGATAGTGTCTGTCTTCATTATTTTTAATTTGATGTAATCGATAGAGAATAATTCCGCTTAGTAAAACTTCGATTGCCAGAATACTTAACACTAGGATTTGAGATTTCATTTGATTTATAAGAAAAGGATATAAATGTGTGAAAGTTGTAGAAAAAGAACTTAAAAACATTAATAACACATTCGTTATAAGTAGAACTTTAAAACAATACTTTGTATTGGTTGCTTGATTCGTGTGATTATTTAAAATTTTTATTTGTTCGGCTACACTACTTAATAAGATAAGCATTAAGGATAAAGGGATAAAAAATAAAGGGGAACTACTCATTAGCAATGAAATTAACCAATAAATATTAGTAAAAAAGAATAGTGCTATAATATATCTAACGAGCAAATATCGATTAAAATACATTGATTTTATACTGAAATTTTTCTTATTTTCCTCAATTTGTATTTTTCTATCTTTTCTCATAAGAGAATTTCTCACTCACTTTCGAATTTGACAGTTTGATATAAAGACAACATTTCTAAGGCAACTTCTCTTAATGTCATTGTTGTCATTAAATGATCTTGTGCGTGTACCATAATAATATCTGTATTTACTTCCTCACCTGCAGTATATTTTTGCATAAGTGTAGTTTGGGATTGATGGGCAGCTGTTAACTCACTATTAGCTTCATCTAATTTTTCCTCTGCTTTTTCGAACTCTTTACTTCTCATTAAATCAAAACCTTCGTGTACCATTGTTCTGGAATTTCCACTATGTAAAATAATGGTAAATGCAACATTTTGAATTTCCTCTTGATCCATTCATCTAGCTCCTTTACTTCTACGATTCAGGTAATTCTTGTAAAATTAAATTAGATAATTTTTCGATGCCCATAGGAACAGGGACATAAGCTTGGGGTGGGATATTTGCTACAGGTTTACCTGCTCGTTCACCTGTTTTTTTTAGTTGATCATAATACATTTTTGTTTGTGGGCTAACTAAATATAAATCGTACTTGCCTTTTTCAATCATCTCTCTTCCTTCGTTGGTAGAGGTTGCTTCTACTTGAATATCATTCCCATCTTCATTTAAATGCTCAGTAGTTTTCTTTGCTAATACAGAAGAAGACATACCACCTTGACAAATAATTAATACATTTCTCATTTTTTTCACCTTCGCTATTTTTTAAATTTAGGACTTTTTACTATAATTCTTCGCCATTTGATTCGATTACTTTTTTATACCAATAAAATGAATCTTTACGTGAACGTTCCAAACTTCCATTTCCTTCATTGTCTTTGTCTACGTAAATAAAACCGTATCGTTTTTCCATTTCACCGGTGCCAGCACTTACAATGTCGATAACGCCCCATGGTGTATAACTAATTAAATTCACACCATCTATATCTACAGCTTTAATCATTTCGCTAATGTGTTTTCTTAAGTAGGAGACGCGATAAGGATCGTGAACGCTTCCATCTTCTTCGACTTTATCGTAAGCGCCTAAACCGTTCTCAACAATAAATAGTGGGAGATTATATCGTTGGTGAAGGATATTTAATATATAGCGTAGACCTACTGTATCAATTGGCCAGCCCCAATCACTTTTTTCGATATAAGGATTATCTACTATTTTTGCGTTAGGGTACTCGGGCACATTGCCTTGAGCTTTCACATCGGGTAATGTGCTTACAGTTCCTGACATATAATAACTAAAACCTATATAGTCAACGATCCCTTCTTTTAAGGTTTGTAAATCTTCTTGCGTGTACTCAATGTTGTATCCTTTTCTTTCCCACTCTTTTAAAGTATAGTCAGGAATCTCTCCACGAGCGTGTACATCATTATAAAAGAAGCGTCGGTTCATAACCTTTACAGAGGCCATCATATCGTCGGGATTACATGAGTATGGATAGATAGGAACATAAGCTAACATACAACCAATTTGGAAGTTTGGGTTAATTTTATGGCCTAACTTTACGACTTTGGCACTGGCAATTAATTCATTTAAACCAGCTTGGAAGACAACTTCTTCAGAATTTTCGTCTTCGTTTATTAAAATGGCTGAATTTGTCCAAGTGCTAAATGGATCTTGGCTGTCTGCTTGATTGTTAATCTCGTTAAAAGTCATCCAGTATTTCACTTTATCTTTATAACGATTCATTACTACTTCTGCGTAATGAACAAAATAATCAATTAATTTTTTATTTCTAAAGCCTCCGTATTCTTTTGCCAAATGATAGGGGATTTCAAAATGGGATAAGGTAATGACTGGTTGAATTCCAGCATCTAATAATTCATCAAATAAGTTATCGTAAAATTTTAACCCTTCTTCATTCGGCTCTTGTTCATCGCCATTTGGGAAAATACGCGCCCAAGCAATAGATGTTCGAAAAACTTTTAAACCTAACTCTTTGAACAAAGCAATGTCTTCTTTATAACGACGATAAAAATCGATGGCTTCGTGGTTAGGATAATTTTCACCTTTAAGTACGCCCTCGGTTATACGACGAGGTGTCGTGTTATTGCCTGCTGTCATGACATCTGCGGTGCTTATGCCTTTACCATCTGCTTGCCAGCCACCTTCAATTTGGTGCGTTGCGACTGCGCCGCCCCATAAAAAACCTTCAGGTAGTTTTGCCATTTAGATACCTCCTTTATTTATTACATTTTTAATATAAATTATAACCGCTTTCATTTGTAGAGAATATTTTTCGGTTGATAACCGAAAAATATTCAAAATAAAAAAAGATACGACTACGCGTATCTCTTTTATAAACTTCGTAATACTTTTTTCAGCTCTTCATAAGTTTCACATTGCAAAAGTCTGTGGATGATTCGTCGATTATCTAATAATTTCATTAATACATCATACATCGGTTTAGACTCTTCCATTTGGTTTTGCTTACTAACATTCAAAAGACAAATAAATTGAACAGGTTTATCATCCCATTGTATAGGTTGTTTTAGGGTGACAATTGACCAAAAAGTATCGTTTACTTGCGGATCCATAGGGTGAGGGATAGCCACTAAGTTACCAAAACTAGTAGGAGAATAATTTTCACGTTCTAATACTGAATGGATGAAATTTGAATTGACGATACCATCTTCCATGAGTCTATCCCCTAAAAAGTAAATCACTTCTTCTTTTGAAGAAAAGTCTCTTTTTAAATAAGTAAATGATTTTCGCATATAATTTTCTATTATTTCAAAGTCATGATGGACTAGTTTCTCTATTTTACTTACATCTTGATTTCCTAATAAAGTGCTTATTTGGATAACGGGGACAGGTAACTTTTCTGGTATAGGAATCGTACTGATAACAAAATCTATGTCATATAAAGGCTGCTTTTTTAATTCATAATATTCAGTGGTTCCTAAAATATTTAATTCATTAGGAAATTGATTTTTTAGTTTTAATAATAGTAATTGTGCTGTGCCCAATCCAGATGCACAAACGATTAAACATCTTTTTTTATTTTTAGCACTTTTTCCTTTCCTTTCTAAGGCAGCTTCAAAATGAAGCGCGATATAACCAATTTCATTTTCATCAATAGTTATTCCTAGGGTTTCTTTAATAACCTGTGCGCCAATAGTTAGAGCGATTTCGTAAGAAAATGGATATTTATTTTTAATTTGATTTAGCAGGGGATTTCTTAGATTCATTTGGTACTTATGTCGATTGATTGCAGGTTTTAAATGCAAACTCAGCGCTAATATTAATTCTTTATCTTGCAAAAGGTCCAAAGAGTATATGTTATCCACTTGTTTAAGTATATTTTTTGTTAGGTATTGAATATTATCTTCTAAAACAGTTTGGATTTCTTCCATCTCAGAACTTGAATGCATTTTCTTTGTTCCTTGTAAGTGAATTGCAAGATACGCTATTTCATTAACTGAAAATGACACATTAAGCTTTTGTTCTATTCTTTCTGCTATTTCTTTAGCAATTTGATATTCCTTTTTGCTTGTAATTTGTTTAAGTTCTTCGTGATAGATTTCAATATTTTCCCTTTCGCGTATTCGCTTACATGAAATAGCGATATGCGTAATTAAATTATTCAAACTGACATCTGTAATAATTATCTTATGTTCTCTTAGTTTAGAAAGTATACTATCTCGAATCCAGTCGATTTCATCTTTTGCTAGTATCTCAACTAAATCAGACGAAGGATCCATGATGTCTGCTTTTTGATTGAAGATATATTCGGAAATACAGAAACGAACATCCATTTCATTACCTGAAACTTTAATCCCGTAATTAGGCTTTTGTTCCAGAAATAAATCATAACTTTCGACAATCTTTCGAACATGATTAATATCACTTTGCAAGGTAGAACGGCTAACAAATAGTTCTTCGGCAAGGTCGTCCATTTTAAGATATGAAGGTTGCAATAATAATTTTTCTATTAAAAACTGCTGCCGTTCCTCAGGTTCTGTTGGTATAACTTGCATGTTTCTTTCTGTTACTTTGCTTAAAAAGCGTTTAAATTCGTTTTCATCTTTAACATTAAAAAAGTATCCCTTTCCTCGGTATGATTCAATAGTTGCAATCTCGTTATTCAACAAGCCTTTCAAATTCTTAATATCAGTTTGGACCGTTTTTGAACTAACTTGAAGGGTAGTGGCAAGTTCTGTGCTGGTTTGTAATTCATTTGATGTTAGTAGTAGTTGAATGCTTCGTTGCATACGAGCGTTCATTGTGTGAATCCTCCTTAAATAATGACACCTTTTTACTATTATAAATTAGGCATTAAAAAAGTATAAGCCAATAAAATAGATTTTGATAGGCAATAGGTGAATATTTTGTATTTATTGTTCAATTTTATTTCCAACATTTTATAAAAAAAGGATTATAAAACCTATCCTGAATGATTTCTAAAAATTTGTGGATAACTAATCGGGCCGGTCAACAGGGTTGTTGTTCGTGTTATTTTCTATTTTTACTGTCGATTTTGAGCCAAGTACAGGAAAGAACTACTGTAGAACGCTAAAAAAGGATAAAGTTCTTCCTAGAAGGTGGAAAATAAGCTTTTTATAAGGAAAGAGTGAAGTGAATAAGTTAAAGATTCAATCGCTGAATTCGCGTAAGGACTTCCCAGAAAAGCGTGTTATAAACGTTGGTACTAGAAAGGTGAACTTGAATTTTTCGCGCATGTTCCGTGACTCT
>NZ_AUIQ01000038.1 GCF_000423785.1 Tetragenococcus muriaticus DSM 15685
ATGGTTACGACATAAAGTCCGTGTCATTATTATAAAGCAATGGAAACTTCCGCGACGAATCTATATGAATTTACAACAATTGAATCGACTATTCAAGTGTCATTTCAAGAAAGAAGACATTTATAAGGTCGCTAATTCTAGATTAGGTTGGTATAGGAAATGCGGGATGGACGTTGTCAACTTTACGTTAAGTCCGAAAGTTTTAGCCATAAAGAAAAAGGATCGACCTGGATTGGTTGATCCTTTATCCTACTATCTAAATAAAGCGTGAAAACAGTACAAATGTAGCGCCGTATACGAGGACCGTACGTACGGTGCGACGGGAGGGGCGGAAATTTATTTCCCCTCTACCCTATTCAAAAACAATTACGTAAGCACATAAGTATCTCAGACTAGTGTGGTTATCAGCAAATAAGCACATAAGTATGCTAAAGTAGTGGGGCTAAATCCTTTTAACCACATAAGTATGCCAAACTAGTGGGCTTAATTTAAACATTTATTGCAAAAATGGAATATTTCTTCAAAATAAGCACATAAGTATGCTAAAGTAGTGAGCTAATTGTATATATAGCACAAAAACTGAAGAACAGTGTTTTTTCTTCTAGCTATTTTTTAAAAAATTCTTTTGTTCTTTTAATAATTTCGTCCATATTTTTGTTTATTATAGGCAATAGGATGGTTTATTGTTATAATGAGAAAGATAAAACTTACGTTGATCTTATAAATGAGTAGATTAATAAAGGCAGGAGACAAACAAATGTTGCGTTTTTTTCCAGAGAAGAATAAAACTTTCCAAGAAGAACAGGAATATACTTTTGATTCAGAATTACCAGTGCCCAATCATATTGCTATTATTATGGATGGGAATGGACGATGGGCACAAAATCGCTATTTACCACGTGTAGCTGGACATAAAGAAGGCATGGAAACAGTCAAAACGATTACTAAACATGCTTCTAATTTAGGTGTTAAGGTGTTAACACTTTACGCTTTTTCAACGGAGAATTGGAAACGACCTGAGGAAGAGGTCGATTTTTTGATGCAATTACCTGTTGATTTTTTCGATACTTTTGTGCCAGAATTAATGAAGAAAAATGTGCGTATCAATGTAATGGGAGAGTATGACACTTTACCTGCTTCCACACAAGATGCAATTAATCGTGCAGTTGAAGCCACTAGTAACAATACCGGATTGATTTTGAATTTTGCTTTAAACTATGGTAGCCGCTCGGAAATGGTTCACGCGGTGAAAAATATCGCATCTGATATTACAGAAAATAATATTGAAATTGAACAAATAACTGATGAGATGATCGGTGATTATTTGATGACTAGTTTTTTGCCAAAAGAAATTCGGGATCCAGAAATTTTGATTCGAACGAGCGGAGAAGAACGAATCAGTAATTTTTTATTATGGCAAATTGCTTATAGTGAATTACTTTTTACCAAAGAGTTATGGCCGGATTATAATGAAACATCACTGGAAAACTCGATTGCCATTTTTCAACATCGTAACCGTCGTTTTGGCGGTTTGAAAAAGGAGGAAAATAAATGAGACGTCGAGTCGCTACAGCGATTATTGCGTTAGCACTTTTTTTACCCATTATCTTTTTTGACTTTGGTGGGATTGCAGTTCAACTACTGGGAGCTTTGTTAGCTGTTGTAGGAGTCTACGAACTCTTTAGAATGAAAGGACTAGCTCTTTTAAGTTTTGAAGGTATACTTTCTACCATCGGCGCTATTGTTCTTGTCTTACCTAACAATCCATGGTTTTCTTACTTACCTGATACAGCAGATAAACTGATTCTTTTTTATTTTGTTGTTATGCTTTTACTCGGTGTTTCGGTGATATCAAAAAACATGTACACCATTGATGAAGCTGGTTTTCCTGTATTAGTTAGTTTGTATGTAGGAGTAGGATTTCAAAATTTTGTAGAGGCAAGAGCCACCGGATTGTTGGTCTTATTGCTAGGGATTTTCATTGTATGGGCAACGGATATTGGCGCTTATATGATAGGAAAAAAGTATGGTCAACGCCAATTATGGCCAGAAATTTCTCCTAATAAAACGGTCGAAGGAGCTTTAGGAGGCATTGTAAGTGCCGTCTTTGTTGCGATTGTTTTCTTAATTCTTTATCCAGGGAGTCTTTATTTTGAATATGGTTCCTTTATAATGATTTTTTGGACAATCATTCTTTCAATTGTTGGACAATTTGGTGATTTAGTGGAATCAGCAATCAAGCGTCACTATCAAGTCAAAGATGCTGGCAATATTTTGCCTGGACACGGAGGCATTTTAGATCGCTTTGATAGTATGCTATTTGTTTTTCCTATTATGCATTTAATTGGCTTGTTTTAGTTTTGAAAGGTAACGAAGCATTTTCGAATGATCGGAAATGCTTTTTTAAATTCTTATTACAAATAAGTTCATTGATTGTGAATTAGCTAAGATGTGATAAAATAATGGGTAATCTTTGATATACTCACACAAAGGAGAGAACGCAGGCGATGAGGACACTGATTACATTTTTAATCGTCTTCTCAGTAGTTGTGGTAATACATGAATTTGGCCACTTTTATTTTGCCAAAAGAGCAGGTATTTTAGTTCGAGAATTTTCCATTGGAATGGGTCCTAAACTATTTAGTCACCAAGCTCAAGATGGCACAACCTATACCATACGCGCCATCCCTATGGGAGGATATGTTCGTATGGCAGGCTATGGAGAAGAAGAAGAGTTAAAAGCCGGAATGCCGGTGTCGTTAGAAGTAGACGAAAATAATGAAGTCAAAAAAATAAATACAAGCCAAAAAGTTCAATTAGCAAATGCCATTCCTATGGAAGTAACGAGTTATGATTTAACAGATGAATTGCAAATTACTGGGTTTATTAATGGAAATGAACAAAACGTCGGAACGTATCCTGTTAGCCATGAAGCGATGATTATCGAAGAAGATGGGACACAATTACGTATTGCTCCGCGCGATGTACAATTTCAATCAGCAAAATTATGGCAGCGGATGTTGACCAACTTTGCTGGTCCCATGAATAACTTTTTATTGACCATTGTGTTGTTTATTGTGATTGTGTTCTTACAAGGCGGTGTACCTAATGAAGATTCTACTGTCCTTGGCGAAGTGGCTCCTGATGGGGCGGCTGCTTCTGCTGGCTTACAATCAGGAGATGAAATTGTAAGTATCGATGAGGAACAGACAAGTAGTTGGCCTGAATTACAACGAGTCGTCCAACAACATCCTGAAGAAGAATTAACGCTCGAAGTAGAAAGAGGGGACCAAACGTTACAAGTAGAAGCAACACCAGAAAGTGTCGATAACCAAGACCAACAGGTGGGTCAGCTTGGTGTACAAGCTTCACTAAACACAGGTTTTTGGGATAAGCTAATCGGAGGTGTTGAACGAAGTTGGGATACTTTTGTTCAAATCTTGGTTGCTCTCCAAACGCTGGTCACCAATTTTAGTTTGGACCAATTAGGAGGTCCTGTAGCCATTTTCGAATTATCTAATCAGGCTGCTCAACAAGGCGTTATCACCTCCTTATTATTGACGGCAATGATATCTGTAAACTTAGGTATTGTTAATTTATTGCCAATCCCAGGTTTAGACGGTGGCAAATTATTACTCAATATTGTGGAAGCTGTACGTGGAAAACCGATCAGTGAAGAAAAAGAAGGCCTTATTACTTTGGTAGGATTTGGTTTGTTGATGTTATTGATGGTGTTAGTTACTTGGAATGACATCCAGCGCTTTTTCTTTTAAAAATAAGCTTTTAGTTAATATGAGGGCTGTTTAGTCACATGGTTAAAAAAGAGGTTTGTTTTAAGTAAAGGAGTGTGCTATGAAACAATCAAAGCTTTTGATTCCAACAATGCGAGAAAATCCAAATGATGCAGAAGCCAAGAATTTACAATTATTATTAAGAGCTGGTTTTATTCGACAAGTATCTGGGGGAGTTTATGCTTATTTGCCTTTAGCAATGCGTGTATTAAAGAAGATGAATAAAATCATTGAAGAAGAATTTGAAAAAATTGGGGCAGTAGAAATTCAAATGCCAACACTTCTTCCTTTATCCTTGCTAGAAAAGTCGAATTTGGATGACTATGATGGAAAAGCTTATAATTTAAAAGATCGTAATGGGAAAGAGTTTGTTTTAGGCTCAGTTTATGAAGGTTTAATTAGCGAGCTTATTGGCGATGAAATTTCTTCTTATAAACGATTGCCTTTAACGCTTTTTCAAACAACGACAAAATATCGTAATGATAAACGTTCACGCTTGGGGCTATTTCGTAGTCATGAATTTATTTTAAGCGATGCTTACTCTTTTCATGCAACGACAAATAGTTTAAATGAGATGTATCAGTCTTATCAAAAAGCTTTTAATCGCATTTTTGAACGTCTAGGCGTTAAAGTGAAAAGTTTGCTTGGGGATAGTCAAATAAACGGGCAGACCGATGTACTGGAATATATGGTCCTTTCTGAATCAGGTGATAAAATTGGTTGTTTTTCTGATGAAAGTGATTATGCCGCAGATTTACAAGCTGCAACGAGTGCTTTTACTTCCAAAAAATCACATGAGCCTCATAAAGAAATGAGCAAAGTGGCTTTTGATGAGTGTAAGACACTCGCTCAAGCGGCTGAAGATTTGGCTATTCCACTGCAAAAGACTATTAAGACACGGTTTTATATAGCAGGTTCTCAGCCCGTACTTGTTTTAGTACGGGCGGATCAGAAGGTAAATGAACTAAAAGTAAAAAAAATGCTACGAGTTCAAGAATTAAAAGTAGCAGATGAAACTCAAGTTGAACAATATTTTAACTCTCCTTTAGATAGTATCGGCCCGGTCGGCGTTTCTGAAGATTGTAAGATATATGCGGACCTGCAAATACAAGGTCTTGCAAATGCGTTGACAGGTGGAAATGAAGTAAATACTTATTTAAAAAATGTTAATCCGGATGATGATTTTTCTATTGAACAATATGCTGACCTTCGTTTAGTAAAAGAAGGCGATATTTCTTCGGATAACAAGGGAACTTTGCAGCTTAAAAAAGGGATTGAAGTTGGGCGTATGGTTAAAGTAGGAACTTATTTTAGCGAAAGATTAAAATCAAATGTATTGGATGAAAATGGACAACAAATTCCTATACAAATGGGCTATTATGAACTAGGTATCAGTCGTTTATTGGCTATGGTTGTAGAACAAAGTAGTGACCAACAAGGGATTAATTGGCCTGCTGAAATTGCTCCTTTTGATTTACATATTGTACAAACAAATATGGACGATAAATCTCAAACAGACTTAACAAATCAAGTGGAAAAAATGATGATGGAAGCTGGTTACCAAGTTTTAGTAGATGACCGTGAAGAAAGAGGCGGCGTAAAATTTGCGGATGCTGATTTAATTGGTTGTCCAGTTCGTATTACTGTTGGCAATAATGCTGAAGAAGGTGTTGTCGGGATTAAGCTTAAACAAACCCAGGCAACAGTTGAAGTAAAACAAGAAGAACTCGTTTCCACGTTATCTATTTTATTGAGTTCAGAAAATTGACAAGCAGTCTAGAGCGAAATGTTCTAGGCTGCTTTCGTTACTTTAGTAAATAGCGTATACTAAAAAAGAGAATGTAACATTAAGGAGTGTATAAACTTGTCAAAGGGAAAAGAATCTTTTGAAATTCTTTTAGATCAAATCGACCTTGATGAAACCATGCGAGAAAATCCTTTGATCAAACAAGGAGAAATTAAACAAGTCATTGTTCATAAGCAGTCCAAGAGTTGGACCTTTGTTTTAGCATTTGAAAAAATATTGCCTGTAATGCTTTACCAAAATTTTCGCCAAAACTTGGAAATGGCTTTTCAGGACATCGCCACCGTTACTATGCGAATTGAAACAAGTGATGGACAATTTGATGAAAAATTATTACAAGAGTATTGGCCGTTGGTTTTGGCTGATCAAAATTGTTCAACGCCTTTTATTCAACAAGTATTAAAGAGTCAACAGCCCTTTATGGAGGATCGGAAAATTATTTTGCCAATTTCCAATGAGGCAGTGATTCCTAATTTGCAGCAACAATATTTACCTATGATCGAAAAACTTTATCAGTCTTTCGGTTTTGCTAAGTTTCGTATCAAACCACAATTGGACCAAAAACAGGCAGATGAAAATAAAGAACAGCTTGAAGCTTTGCAAAAAGAACAACAAGAAGCTTTTATGCAACAGGCTGCGGAGTCTATTGCTTCACATAAACAACAAAAACAAGAGAAAAAACAAGAAAAACAATCAGCAGAAGGCCCTGTGACTTTAGGTCGCTCCATCCCTTCAGACGAATTGGTTACTCCAATGGAAGATATTTTAGAAGAAGAACGGCGAGTGACGATTCAGGGGTATGTTTTTGATAAAGAAGTGCGGGAATTACGTTCAGGAAGACAACTGTTGATTTTAAAAATTACAGATTATACTTCCTCATTTGTGGCAAAAAAATTCTCAAACGGTGAAAAAGATGAACAAGCATTTGATTCTTTACAACAAGGTAGCTGGTTAAAAGTACGTGGAAGTATTCAAGAAGATACTTTCATGCGAGATTTAGTAATGAATGCCCAAGATTTAACAGAAATAAAGCATGAAGAACGTAAAGACTACGCTAAAGAAGAAGAAAAGCGGGTAGAATTGCATCTACACTCCAATATGAGTACGATGGATGCGACAAATAGCATCACTGAGTTAGTTGAGCAAGCAGGTAAATGGGGCCATAGCGCCATTGCACTTACTGATCATGGTGGCGCTCAGGCTTTTCCAGAGGCCCATCAAGCTGGAGAGAAAAATGGAGTGAAAATTATATATGGCGTGGAAGCTAATGTCGTGGATGACGGCGTTGAAGTGGCTTATAACCCACAAGACGTTTCACTTTCTGATGCTACTTATGTCATTTTTGACGTTGAAACGACTGGGCTTTCAGCGGTTTATGATTCAATTATTGAGCTAGCAGCGGTTAAGATGCACAAAGGAAATGTAGAAGAAACTTTTGAAGAATTTATTGATCCAGGACATCCGCTTTCTAATACAACGGTTAATTTAACTGGAATTACTGATGAAATGGTACGCGGCTCTAAATCTGAAGTAGAAGTGCTCCAATCATTTCGCGAATTTGCTGAAGGAACCATCTTGGTTGCACATAACGCTTCTTTTGACATGGGCTTTTTAAACATGAGCTATAAACGTAATAATATTCCTGAAGCAAGCAACCCGGTGATTGATACATTAGAGCTAGCGCGCTTTTTACATCCAGAATTCAAACGTTTTGGTTTAGGTGTATTGACTAAAAAATTTGGTGTAGCTTTAGAACAGCATCACCGTGCTGTTTATGACGCAGAGGCTACGGGTCATCTGGCTTGGATTTTTGTTAAAGAGGCAATGGAAGATCATGAGATGTATTTACATAAAGATTTGAACCGCCATGTAGGTGGCGCTAATTCTTTGAAAGCTGCTCGTCCTTTTCATGCTAGTATTTTAGTTAAAACTCAAAAAGGACTGAAAAATTTATTTAAATTAATTTCCATGTCCAATGTCAAATATTTCCATGACAAACAGCCACGAATTCCACGTTCTGAGTTGGTCAAGTATCGGGAAGGTTTATTGATTGGAACAGCTTGTGATAAAGGAGAAGTCTTTGTTGCAATGATGCAAAAAGGCTATGAAGAAGCTAAAGAACTGGCAAAATTCTATGATTATCTCGAAATCATGCCTAAAGCCGTTTATGCTCCCCTGGTGGAACAAGAACTAGTAAAAAGTGAAAAAGACTTAGAAGATATTATTGCTAAGTTAGTAAAAATTGGGGAAGAATTGGATAAGCCAGTGGTTGCTTCAGGTGACGTTCATTATTTAAATGAAGAAGACGCCACTTATCGCAAAATTTTAATTAACTCGATGGGTGGGGCCAACCCATTAAATCGCCACAGCCTTCCAGATGTTCATTTCCGTACGACAGATGAAATGCTAACTGAATTCCAATTTTTAGGTGAAGAAAAAGCTAAAGAAGTCGTCATTAGCAATCCTCAAGCGATCAATGACAGCTGTGAAGTAGTTATTCCAGTAAAAGATAAATTGTATACTCCCAAAATCCCTGGTTCAGAGGAAGAAATTACAAACTTGAGTTATTCCAAAGCAAAGGAATTATATGGTGATCCTTTGCCAAAAATCGTTGAAAAGCGCTTGGAAAGAGAGCTTGAATCAATTATTGGAAATGGTTTTTCTGTTATTTATTTAATTTCACAAAAATTAGTATTAAAGAGTAATAAAGATGGTTACTTAGTTGGTTCGAGAGGTTCAGTTGGATCAAGTTTAGTAGCTACTATGACAGGAATTACTGAAGTAAATCCTTTAGCTCCTCATTATCATTGCCCAGAGTGTCGGTACTCAGAATTCTATGAAGACGGTTCTTACGGTTCTGGTTTTGATATGCCAGAAAAAAATTGCCCGGAATGTGGGGCACGTTTGAAAAAAGATGGTCATGATATTCCGTTTGAAACCTTCTTAGGATTTAATGGGGATAAAGTTCCTGATATTGATTTGAACTTTTCTGGAGATTATCAACCTATAGCCCATAATTATACAAAGGAACTTTTCGGTGAGGATTACGTTTTTCGAGCAGGAACAATCGGTACCGTAGCGGATAAAACCGCCTTTGGTTTTGTGAAAGGTTATGAACGTGATTATAATTTAAATTTTAGAAACGCTGAAGTTGATCGTTTAGCCAAAGGAGCTACTGGCGTTAAGCGGACAACAGGACAGCATCCAGGTGGTATTATAGTTATTCCTGATTATATGGATGTTTACGATTTTACGCCGATTCAATATCCGGCTGATGATTTGAATGCTGAATGGCGTACAACCCACTTTGACTTTCATTCTATTCATGATAATGTTTTGAAGCTTGATATTTTGGGTCATGATGATCCAACGGTTATTCGGATGTTACAAGACCTATCTGGGATTGATCCACAAACAATTCCTACAGATGATCCAGAAGTAATGCGAATTTTTGAAGGAACAGAAGTGCTAGGAGTAACACCTGAACAAATTTATTCAAAAACTGCCACTTTAGGAATTCCTGAATTTGGTACGCGTTTTGTACGGGGGATGTTAGAAGAAACAAGCCCTTCAACTTTTGCTGAATTGCTACAAATTTCTGGTTTATCACACGGAACAGACGTATGGCTGGGAAATGCTGATGAGCTTGTGCGCCAAGGAATAGCTGATTTAGCTCATGTTATTGGTTGCCGTGATGACATCATGGTTTACTTAATGCATGCGGGACTTGATGCAGGGCTTGCTTTCCAAATTATGGAGCATGTCCGTAAAGGTCGCGGTATTCCGGATGAATGGCAAGAAGAAATGAAGAAGTACGATGTTCCAGACTGGTATATCGATTCTTGTTTAAAAATTAAGTATATGTTTCCTAAAGCCCATGCTGCAGCTTATGTATTGATGGCTTTGCGCGTTGCTTATTTTAAAGTGTATTTCCCAATTCTTTATTATTGTGCTTACTTTTCTGTTCGCGCAGATGATTTTGATTTAATAGCCATGTGCAAAGGGAAAAATGCTGTAAAAGAACGTATGAAAGAAATTACTGATAAAGGAACAGATGCTACAGCGAAAGAAAAAAACTTACTGACTGTTCTTGAATTGTGTAATGAAATGTTGGAACGTGGTTACGAATTTGGCATGATTGATTTATACAAATCAGATGCAGTTAATTTTGTTATAGAAGATAACAAATTGATTGCACCATTTAGAGCTGTCCCTAGTTTAGGTACTAACGTGGCCAAACAAATTGTAAAAGCACGAGAAGATGGGCCATTTCTTTCAAAAGAAGACCTTGCTAATCGTGCTAAGGTTTCTAAAACGTTGATTGATTATATGTCTGATAACGGTGTTTTAAACGATTTACCTGATGAAAATCAACTATCATTGTTTGATATGTTATAAGCGCGAGGTTACAAATTGTATATAAGTATTTGGTTGGATCATATCCTTCTTCTGTCTAATGGTTCGATTCATTACATTGGACGAGTGGGATATGATCCAATTGTGTAGAAACTACTTAATATTGAATAAAGAAAGAGGAATTCATTATCTAATAATCTAAAATTGAATAAAGAAAAAGATCTCTTTTATTCAATAAGAAATTATTGAATAACGGAATTGAAATTTTTTATTCAATAATCAGTAAAAATAATTCAAAATGAAAAAAGCGAATGAAATTTTGATAATATTGAATAAAAAAATGTAGTTTTATTATTCAATAAAATGAAATTGAATAATGAATGTTGAAACTTTTATTCAATAACTTTTTTATCTGTAATGAACAGAAAATAATCCTTATTAACGCGGAATTGATTCCTTTGAGTAAAAGTTATAAACTAAAGGAGAATGTATGAAAGGGTGGGAAGATGTATACTGTAACCAGTATTCAAAAACTAAAAGGTACTTTTTACCAAGTCACCATCGATCATCAAGAAAAAATCAAAGTTTCAGAAGACCTTCTGGTTCGCTTTCGTTTATTAAAAGGAAGTGAACTAACAGAAGAGCAAATGGCAGATGTTAAAGAACAAGCAAGTTATGATTTTGGTCTGCAAGAAGCTTTGAATTATATTAGTTATCAATTACGGACGGAAAAAGAAGTTCGCACATATTTGCAAAATAAAGAGATTCCTTTAGAAGATCGGCATAAAATTGTCACTCGTTTAAAAGAGCTTGGCGTCTTAAATGACCAAACTTATGCGGTGAGTTACGTGCGGACACAAATTCGTTTAAGTGATAAAGGACCAGCTAATTTAATTCAACAGTTACGAAAAAAAGGGGTTCAAGATGATCTGATTGCTGAAGCTATGGAACTATATACACCTGAGTTACAAGCAGAAATTGCTGCTAACACTGCAGTGAAGGGATTTAAAAAAATCCGAGGAAAGAGTCACCATGAGACCTTACAAAAGTTACGATTAAATTTAATAAAAAAAGGCTTTAATCAAGATATTGCCCAACAAGCTATTGAAGGGCTTGATTATGAAATTGATGAATCACAAGAGTGGGAAACTTTGCAAAAAGAAGGTCAAAAATTGTTAAAACGAGATCGCTCTAATGATTCTTCTAAGAAAAAAATGAAGCTTAAGCAAAAACTATATCAAAAAGGATTTACTATAGATATGATTCAAAAATTTATTGATGAGGAAGTTTTAGATGAAAAGTAAGATGTGGGATCAACAAACCATTCAGGCTTTTCAAACAACATTACTGAATTGGTACCATCGGAATAAGAGAAATTTACCTTGGCGCGCTGACACGGATCCATATAAGGTATGGATTTCAGAAATTATGTTACAACAGACACGAGTAGATACGGTGATTGATTATTATTATCGCTTTATGGAAGAGTTTCCTACGATTAAGGCACTAGCTGAAGCAGATGAGGAAAAATTATTAAAAGTTTGGCAAGGATTAGGCTATTATTCGAGAGCTAGAAATTTAAAAGTAGCTGCAACACAAATTCAAGATGACTTTAATGGGAAATTTCCCGATACAGTGAAAGAAATCCGTAGTCTAAAAGGTATTGGTCCTTACACAGCGGGGGCAATTGCAAGTATCTCGTTTGGCTTACCTGAGCCCGCTATTGATGGCAATGTAATGCGAGTGATTAGCCGACTATTTGGCATTGAAGAAGATATAACTAAGGCAAGTACTTATAAGATATTTGATCAAATTCTTCGTGCTATTATCTCGCATGAACAGCCTGGAGATATGAATCAAGCTTTAATGGAAGTAGGGGCAACAGTTTCTACCCCGTCTGCTATGGAGTGTCCAAGTTGGCTTAAACCGTTTTGTTATGCTTGTACACATAAAGCGCATGATAAGTTTCCAGTGAAAACAAAAAAAGCCAAGCCTAAAGACGTTTACTATTTGGCTGGAATTATTGAAAATGCAGATCATGAATATTTAGTCATTCAACGTCCAGAAAATGGTCTTTTAGCTAAGATGTGGCATTTTCCTTTAGAAGAAGTTGAGGGAAAGAAATACCAAGAGCTCAAACAATTTTGGGAAAAAGAAGATACAAATCAACTCTCTTTGGACTTGGTTGCTGAAGA
Source organism: Tetragenococcus muriaticus DSM 15685 (assembly GCF_000423785.1). Lineage (GTDB taxonomy): Bacteria > Bacillota > Bacilli > Lactobacillales > Enterococcaceae > Tetragenococcus > Tetragenococcus muriaticus. The sequence continues at coordinate 12,147 of NZ_AUIQ01000038.1, forward strand.
TGAGGAGATAGCGCCTAACATTTTTAGTGAGTGGCCGGTCGTCTGGCAAAAAAGACATTTTGGTGAAGTGACTCATGTGTTTAGTCATTTAAAATGGCATGTTCTCATTTTCTATGGACGTAGTAGAACAGAATTTACGACTGAAGGCGGTCAATGGTTAAAAGAAGCGTCCTTTCCATCTGTGGCTTTCCCTAAAATACAGCAAAAAATGCTCCAACAATTCAATAAATCTCATAAAGTTGGGTGAGATTTATAGAAAACAAAAGAAATTATTGCTATAATGTTTGTGATGCCGGGGTAAAACACCCAAGCAAATACGAGTTTCGTAAGGTGAGGGTTGCTATGAGAATGCCTAAAGAGGGCGAGTTTGTTAGCATTCAAAGTTACAAACATGATGGCAATTTGCATCGAACGTGGCGTGATACAATGGTATTGAAAACTAGCGAGCAGTCTCTGATTGGTCTAAATGATCACACTTTGGTTACTGAATCAGATGGCAGACGTTGGGTGACCCGCGAACCAGCTATTGTTTATTTTCATAAAAAATATTGGTTCAATGTAGTAGCAATGATTCGAGAAAAGGGGGTTTCCTATTATTGTAATCTAGCTTCTCCATTTGTTTTAGATGAGGAAGCACTAAAATACATTGATTACGATCTGGACATTAAAGTTTTTCCTGACGGAGAGAAACGTTTGTTGGATGTGGATGAGTATGAATTGCATAGCAAATTAATGCAGTATCCGAACAATATTGATTATATCTTAAAAGAAAATGTCAAAATTTTAGTTGATTGGATTAATAATGGAAAAGGACCCTTCTCAAAAGGGTATGTCGATATTTGGTATAATCGCTACAAGCAATTGTCGCATAAATAAATAAGAGCTGTGACATAAGTTCTTTTGTTAATAAAATATCCGAACTATATTTGTTGAAATTTGCTAACTTTTGTGAATTTGCAACAAGCATTTGCTGGATTGTAAGGCAATGTCTTTATAGCTCGGGTATTTTTTCTTATCTCACCATTTCTTTTAATAAATAAATTTCGTCATTGTGATGTGTTTAATTCCAGCATCCCAAAAGAAGTCGCCTTTTTCTTGATAGCCTAAATGACGATAAAAATCACAGGCAGAGACTTGCGCTCCTAGACTAATTTTTTGATACTTTGTTTCTTTAACATAACTTTCTATCTCACGTATTAGAATTTTACCATAGCCTTTTCTACGAGCATCTTTGATCACAGCCATACGCTGTACTTTCATTGTATTGTCATTAGAAGCGAGTAAGCGCACGGTAGCCACGGGGATTTGCTGTTCATTGTATAAAACGAAATGGACAGCTTGCTTTTCATCAGTATCTATTTCTCGTTCAGACGGAACTTGTTGCTCTATTATAAAAACTTGTTTTCTAATATCAAGGGCATCTTTATAAACTAGACTTAAAGTATCGTTAGTATGTAATGTATACATTTTATCACCTCGCAATGATTATATCGTTTTGCCTTAAAATTAGCTAGTCGAAGACTTTTGGTAAAAATGTAAACAATCAATCATGTGAATCGGTTTTCATTGAAAAGAGAAATGCCTTGTGGTAGTATTTTACTGTGGTTGTAGGCCACATTTTTTATAAAATTGAAAAATAAGGAGCGAATGTCATTATGAACGCTGACCCCGGGAGTCAGTCGCTGATAGCCCAAATGTTGCTATTACTTGTTTTAACGATAGTGAATGCTTTTTTAGCAGCTTCAGAGATCGCTGTAGTTTCCATTAATAAAAACCGTATTGAGCAACAAGCAGAAGAAGGAGATAAAAAAGCACAAAAACTTTTACCTACGTTAAAAGAACCAACGAACTTTTTATCAACAATTCAAGTAGGTATCACTTTAGTAAATATTTTGTCTGGTGCTTCTCTTGCTTCACAATTGGCGCAACGACTTTCACCACATTTAGGTGGTGGCGCCGCTGCAACAAGTATCGCAAATATACTTATGGTTATGCTTTTAACTTATATTTCGATTGTATTTGGTGAATTATATCCTAAACGAATTGCTATGAGCAAAACAGAAGAAGTAGCTAAGTTTTCTGCTGGAACTATTCGCGCCGTCGAAAAAGTTGCAAAACCATTTGTTTGGTTGCTATCAGCATCGACGAATTTACTCGCTCGAATGACCCCAATGGAATTCGATGACGAAGATAGTAAAATGACGCGGGATGAGATGCGTTATATGATGGAAACAGAAGGTGTCTTTGAAGATGAGGAATTATCCATGCTTCAAGGCGTTTTTTCGCTAGATACCAAAGTTGCTCGTGAAGTGATGGTTCCTCGTACGGATGCATATATGGTCGATATTAATGATAGTGTGAGTGAAGTAATCGATGATATTTTAAAACAAAATTATTCTCGAATCCCGATTTTTAATGAAGAAAAAGATAAGGTCGTGGGAATTTTGCACACGAAGAACTTACTCAAGGAAGCATACAAACAAGGGTTTGATACTATTGATTTACCTTCACTATTACAAGAACCTTTATTTGTACCAGAGACAGTTTTTATCGATGATTTGTTATATGAAATGAAAAAGACACAAAATCAAATGGCGATTTTATTAGATGAATATGGCGGCGTTGTAGGCCTTGCGACGTTGGAAGATTTATTAGAAGAAATTGTAGGTGAAATTGAGGATGAAACAGATGAAGTAGAAACGCTTTATAAAAAGGTTGCTGATTCAGAATATATTATTCAAGGTGGAATGCTCATTGATGAATTCAACGAAGCCTTCGAAACAAGCCTACATATGTCAGACGTGGATACTATGGCTGGTTACTTGATTACAGCTTTGGGAGAAATTCCAGAAGAAGGAGAAAAGCTGACCTTTGATGTAGATAATTTGACGCTAGTATCAGAACAAACAGCAGGTTCGCGCGTTTTGAAAATTCGCGTCATTTTCCATGATCCATCTGAAACGGAAGGAGTAGAGCCTGAAGAAGACCGTCGCTTTTTCCATAAAGAATTTGAAGAGGACGAACCTCGTCGTTAACTATAAAGGGTAGAATCTAAAAAGAGATTCTGCTCTTTTTTAATCTTTTAGAACATAACAAACGAGAAGGGCCGATCTATTCGCGCTTTTTATTTATTTTTGTTAGCTGAAATGATATACTTATCAAGTTCATATTTATCAAGACAAAAAATATAAAACAAGTTTAAAAAAGGAAGGAGAACCTGTAAGTATAACAACTTGCAGTATAAGCAATGGATAAACAAACACAAAAAAATGAAGTCGATCGTAGACGTACATTTGCAATTATTTCTCACCCTGACGCTGGGAAAACGACAATTACAGAACAGCTCTTGCTTTTTGGTGGAGCCATTCGGCAAGCTGGTACAGTAAAGGGGAAGAAGACTGGGAATTACGCGAAGTCTGACTGGATGGAAGTTGAAAAGCAACGTGGAATTTCAGTAACCAGTTCTGTAATGCAGTTTGATTACGAAGACAAACGAGTTAATATATTGGATACGCCGGGTCACGAGGATTTTTCTGAAGATACGTATCGTACTTTAATGGCAGTAGATAGTGCAGTTATGGTAATTGATAGTGCTAAGGGAATTGAAGCTCAAACCAAAAAACTATTTAAAGTTGTTAAACAAAGAGGAATCCCTATTTTCACTTTTATTAACAAAATGGATCGAGATGGACGTGAACCGCTCGAGTTGTTAGAAGAATTGGAAGATTTGCTGGATATTGAATCCTACCCTATGAATTGGCCAATTGGTATGGGAAGTGGATTAGAGGGTATTTATGATATGCACAATCAACGAGTGGAATTATCACACCCTGAAAATTATGACGGGAAGCGATTCTTATCTCTCGATCAAGAGGGCGACATCGCTGAGGAGCATCCATTAAAACAAGATAGTGTCTATCAACAAGCTTTGGAAAATGTCGAATTACTTCAAGAAGCCGGAGATGATTTCAGTCTAGAAAAAGTAGAGCGAGGAGATCAAACACCGGTATTTTTTGGTTCAGCATTAACGAATTTTGGTGTACAAACATTTTTAGAGGCTTTCTTAGAATATGCCCCAGCGCCTCATGCACATAAAACCAAAAAAGAAGATCGAGTAGATCCTTATGAAGAAAAGTTTTCTGGTTTTGTTTTTAAAATCCAAGCGAACATGGATCCAGCTCATCGCGACCGTATCGCTTTTTTACGTATTTGCTCAGGGACATTTAATCGAGGCATGGAAGTAACATTACAGCGAACAAGGAAGAAAATGAGGTTAAGTAATGTAACACAATTTATGGCTGAATCTCGCGAAAATATTCAAGAAGCGGTTGCTGGGGATATTATAGGCATTTATGATACGGGAAATTATCAAGTAGGAGACACCCTTTATGAAGGGAACCTTAAGGTAGCCTTCGAAGATTTACCAGCTTTTACGCCGGAATTATTTATGCAAGTAAATGCCAAAAATGTTATGAAACAAAAATCATTTTATAAAGGCATCTATCAGTTAGTTCAAGAAGGTGCTATTCAATTATATAAGACCTATATGACAGATGATTATATTATTGGCGCTGTGGGTCAATTGCAGTTTGAAGTTTTTCAATATCGTATGAGAAATGAATATCATTCTGAAGTAATTATGACACCCTTGGGGCATAAGATTGCTCGTTGGATTGACCCGAAAGACTTAGATGAAAATATGCATTCCAGTCGGAACATTTTGGCTAAAGATCGTTTCGATCAACCGCTATTTTTGTTTGAAAATGAATTTGCTATGCGATGGTTTGCTGAAAAATATCCAAATGTAGAATTGAAAAGTTTATTGTAAAATAAAAAGAGGATGAGACACTTTCCTGCCAATAATTATAGAGATTTATTGTCGGGAAGGTTATCTCACCCTCTTTTTTATGCTAACCTATTAAGGTTTTTTTAACAATTTAGGTATGGAAATTTCAACGACGCCATCATTTTCTATCTCGATAATATCTTGTTCATTATAAGAATCTTCGGAAAGTTTGTTTAAGAAGCGATTTTTAATTTCATTTATTTCAGATGGACGGATAGCTCTTTTTTTATTAACTAATAAGAGCTCATTATGTTGGGGAGCTTCGGTATACACAATAGAGATGTTGCCAGCAGTATACACCTTAACCAGTTCTGCATCTGTACTTTCTAACTGTTGTTTTACTAATCTAGAGTGACTATTTGTAACATTTACTAATTTCATTTATTTCACCTCACATTTTTTGCAGCTTGGTTTTCTTACATATATTATATTTTTATTTTAATAAAATGAAAAGTGTTAGGTATTAAAAAAACTGGAAAAGTACACAAAAGTACTTTTCCAGTTCATTATTTATTGTTTATTCGTTTTCTTGCTTGTTTTGTACCGTGGCATTTTCTGATGCTTCGATTTCAATTTCACCTTTATCATTCAACTTAGCTTTTAACTCTGAGCTACCAGGATGGTCAAGGTAATATTCAGCAATATTGTCTTCAATTTGTTCTTGAATTGTCCGACGTAACGGACGAGCACCCATGGCAGGGTCATATCCAAGGTCAACTAGCTTTTCCTTTACATCTTGCGAGACATCGATATGAATGTTTTGACGAGCAAGCATATTATTTACATCATCTAGCATTAGTGAAATGATCTTCAATAAGTTTTCTTTGCTTAGTCCCTTAAATTCTACGATACCATCAAAACGATTTAGGAATTCAGGATTGAAGTAATCTTTCAAATGACTCATTACAGAGTTTGTCATACCTTCACGTGCAGGGCCAAATCCAACATTTGCTTCAACATTGCCTGTACCTGCGTTACTAGTCATGATAATTAACGTATCTTTAAAGCTTACGGTGCGTCCTTGGGCATCAGTCAAACGTCCATCATCAAGAATTTGCAAGAACATATGCAATACATCTGGATGAGCTTTTTCTACTTCATCAAGTAAGATCAAGCTATATGGGTTACGACGAACTTTTTCCGTCAATTGACCTGCTTCTTCATAACCAACATAACCAGGAGGGGATCCGATAAGCTTAGATATACTGTGTTTTTCCATGTATTCTGACATATCAAAGCGAATCATCGAATCAGTCGAACCAAATAGTTCATAGGATAAACGTCTTGCGAGTTCTGTTTTACCAACACCAGTAGGACCAACAAATAAGAAAGAACCGATGGGTTGGTTTTGTTTGCCTAAACCTACACGGTTACGACGAATAGCTCGAGAAACTTTATCAATAGCTTCATTTTGTCCGATGACGTGTTTCTTCAAGTCGTCACCGAGGGTACGCAATTGATTTTGTTCTTTTTCTTTGAGTTCACCTACTGGGATCCCCGTTTGTTGTTCTACGATTTGTTCCATTGTTTTTTCAGTAATGACTGGCATTTTTTCGTCACTAACTTGTTGTTCTTTCATTTTTTCAAGTTTATTGATTTGATCCCTATAGTAAGCAGCTTTTTCGTAATCTTCTTCTTTAGAAGCTTGTGCTTTTTGTTTTTGCGCTTCTTCTAGTTTTTTGTCGATCGTTTTTGGATCAACATATTGAATCGTTAAGTTTTCCTTAGCTCCTGATTCGTCCAATAGATCAATTGCTTTATCTGGTAAGAACCGGTCTTGAATGTAACGGTTAGACAAGTCAGCTGCTGCTTGAATGGCTTCATCTGTATATTTTACATGGTGATAATCTTCATAACGTGGTTGCAATCCTTTTAAGATAGAAACCGTTTCTTCAATTGTTGGTTCATCCACACGTAGTGGTTGCAAACGACGTTCTAAAGCAGCATCTTTTTCAATGGTACGATATTCATTTAATGTGGTTGCCCCTACCATTTGTAGATCGCCACGAGCAAGAGCTGGTTTCAGGATATTACCAGCGTCCATATTGCCATCACCGGCTGTACCAGCACCAACAATTTCATGGACTTCGTCAATAAATAGGATAATATCTTGGGCTTCTTTAATTTCATTAATCAATTGTTGCATTCTTTCTTCAAATTGGCCCCGGATACCTGTTCCTTGAACCAATGAAGCGACATCTAAACGTACAACTTTTTTATCCATTAATTTTTGTGGTACATCGCCGTCAACAATTTTTTGAGCTAAACCTTCAACAACCGCTGTTTTACCAACGCCAGCTTCACCAATTAAAACAGGATTATTTTTTGTACGACGATTTAAAATTTCAATAACGCGTTTAATTTCGCTATCTCGACCTACTACTGGATCAATTTGTCCGTCTTGAGCCTCTTTGGTAATATTAATTCCATAATCTCCTAAAAGGCCAGACAATCCAGAATCCTTAGGTGGTTGTTGCCCACCATTGGAATTATTTCCGCCACCAGCTTGTGTTGGTGGGGTTTGTTCGTAGTAGGAATTTCCTTGTTGCATTTGAGACATTTGGCGGAAGAAATCGTCTAGGCTTCCAAAGCCAAATGGATCTTGTTGCATCCCCATTGCATTTTCTTGTTGATTTTTAAGTTTTTGATAACAGTTTTGACAAAAGTCGATTTGTCGTCTTTGTCCGCCAACATTTGCATATAAATGAATGGTGGCTTCATTTTTTCCACAATTTTGACAAAGCATCGAACCTCACAACCTTTCTTTAATGTTCAAATTCTTGTCACTTTGTAAAAGGCAAGGTGAATGTCAAAAAAACATTGACCAAATTTGACCTTTCAAATTCTATTATACAACCTTTGCTATAATTTTCAAGCATTTGAACTGGAATTACTTAAATTTCTTATGCACTTTTACTTTCCCTGAATGATTTATAAAAATTTGTGGATAACGCATTCGACCGATCAACGAGGTGACTTTTATGTTATTTTCCCTTTTTATCGCCACTTTTTAATCAAGAATAGGAAGGGATAATCGAACGACGCTAAAAAAAGATAAAATTCTTCCTAGAGAATGAAAGCCAAGCCTTTTTTATAAGGATGAAAAGGGCAAAAGTAAACTAGAGATTCAATCGCTGAATTCGTGTAAGGACTTCCCAAAAAAGTGTATTGTAAACATTTGTACTTGATAAGTGAATTTGCACTTGACGCGCGTGCTCTGTGACTTTTCCAGC
>NZ_AUIQ01000039.1 GCF_000423785.1 Tetragenococcus muriaticus DSM 15685
TTTTGTACACCCAGAAGGTACGGAAACAGTTTTTTTAGAAAAAAGATCACGCCAAGGTTTAAACGGACCTTGGAAAAATTTAGAAATCATTCAGGATTCTTTTAAGCACATAAGAATGTCAAACTTATGTGCTTAACTGAAATATTCATTGCAAAAATGGATTATTTCGCCAAAATAAGCACATAAGGATGCAAAAGTAGTGAGGTTATTTATGATTAAGCACATAAGAAGTGAAAAGTAGTGTGCTAAAGACGCCCATAGCCCATAAAAAAGAACCAAGCGACTTTTTATCTAAAAATAAAAATCGCTTGGTTTTTAAACTTTACTTTAAAACTTAATCAAACAACACACAAACACATTCAGGAGCATAGAAGTCGCTACTGATGAGCTTTAGTTCGCCTGTTTGCTCATTACGTTCAAATAATGAAAGGTTATCCGATTTTTGGTGGCCGCAAACAATAAATTGCTCTGTTGGGTCTAAATTAAAATCACGAGGAAAGTCCCCATTGCTTGCTATATTTTGAAGAAAGCTTAAACTGTCGCCATCATTATTCACAGTAAAGACGGTGATTGAATTATGTCCCCGATTAGAAACATAAAGGAATTTTCCATCTGAAGTGATACGGATCGCTGCGCCACCATTAAAGTCATGATAATCTTCTGGTAGTGTCGATATCTTTCCTATTTGGTTAAATTGTCCGCTTGCTTTATCATAGGACAAGATTGTCACTGTACTATCTAATTCACCAAAAAGATAAGCATATTTTTCATTTGGATGAAAAGTTAAATGGCGAGGGCCTGTACCAGCTGGAGCTTCAAATACAGCAATTTCTGTTAATTTTCCTTCATCAGAAACATTATAAGTGTAAATGCGATCAGTTCCTAAGTCACAAACAGCCAAGCGGTTGTCAGGAGTTAAGTTTGCATAATGGGCGTGTGCGTGATCCTGATTTTCATGAGGTCCTGTTGGCTCATCATGATAAACAGCATCACTTGCTTTTAGTGAACCATCAGCTAAAATTTGATAGACATTTACTTCGCCTTTATGATAGTTGGCTCCGTATACGAGTTGACGATCATTATCAACAGCAATGTAACACAAAGGAGCTCCTTCTTCAGTAACTGCATTTAAGTAGTTAAAAGAAGGGTCATAAGCAGCAACCCCGCCCTTATCATCTACAGTGGTTACATTATAAAGGTAATTGGTTTTGCTTTTTGCTAAATACGTAGGGCTAGTTTCTTGTGCCACGAGAGCCAAATCCGACAAATTTTTATTTTCTGTATCTAATTGAGCTGAGTAGATTCCTCTACTTTTTCCTCTGGTATAAGTTCCTAGTAATATTTTTTCAATCATATGATTCCGCCTTGTACCTTAACTTCTTTCATTTTACCATAGAATAATCAGAAAAAAACCTGTTTTTGTTTATGAAAAGGTGAAGGAAACAAAACATCATCGCTTTGGCTAATGAATTATTGTGGTATAATTTCAATTATAAAGAGGATGCTAGGAGGGAAAAAGATATATGCAAAAGGCTAAAATTTTACAAATAGGGGAACAGGCTGTAGATGACGAAGAGAATATTCTTATTTTCTTTGGAGAAAATGTGACAGAAGGGTTACGACCTTACTCTGTGGTGCAATCTATTGATAGTCCTGAAAAGATTGAGCTGTCTGTTGGTGACAAAGTCTTTTTTGGGCAACAAGAGTATCAAGTGACTTATGTAGGCCATTTGGTTAATCAAAATTTACAAACGATTCAACATACATCCTTTGTTTTTTCAGATCAGCCACAGGAGAAACTAACTAGCAGTATCTATCTAACACCGGCTAGATTGCCTGATATTTCTACAGGAATGACGATTACTTATTGCTAGAGGAGGAAGGCTTTTATGGATAAAAAAGAAAAACGATCATTTTCTTGGTTTTGGAAATGGTTTTTAGATAATAAATTTGTCGCTGGATTGTTAATCATTTTTTTGATTCTGGTGAATATCAATCTTTTTACTAAAGTTTCCTATCTTTTTTTTCCTGTTTGGCAGTTTTTAGCCATTGTTGCTTTACCTATTATACTAGCTGGGATCTTATTTTATTTATTAAATCCAATCGTGAACTTTTTTGAAAAAAGAGGTATTCAACGAATTTACAGCATTATTGGCTTATTTATTTTAGTTTCAGGTTTAATAGTTTGGGGAGTTGTTGTCATTATTCCTGAAATACGTGAACAAGTAACGATGTTTGTTGATCGTTTGCCAGGTTATATTAATACAGCAGAAAATGCGCTGAATGACTTTTTTTCTGATCCAGTTTTTGATAGGGCACAGGATCAAATTGCTATTTCTAGTGAAAGAATTATGTCTTCTGTTACAGAGATGGTGCAAAATATTTCGAGAACCACCGTACAAAGTATTGGCAACTTTTTTGGTGCTGTTGCTTCTATATTTATAGCTATTGTTACGATGCCAGTAATTTTATTTTATTTACTAAAAGATGGGAAAAGAATCGCTCCTTACTTTGTTCAATTTCTACCTACGAAAATGCGACAACCTACTTTAAGAGTTTTAAAAGAGATGAACCAGCAAGTTTCTTCCTATATTCGAGGACAATTAACGGTGGCATTTGCAGTTGCAATTTTGTTTATGGTAGGATTTTCAATTATTGGCTTAGATTACGCAATTACCTTAGGTGTGATTGCTGGCTTTTTGAATCTAGTTCCGTATGTCGGTTCATTTTTGGCCATGATTCCAGCTATTTTTTTAGGAATTGTAGGTGGCCCTGTGTTGCTAATTCAAGTGATTATCGTATTTGCTATTGAACAATTAATTGAAGGTCGCTTAATTTCGCCGCTGGTTTTAGGAAATCAGTTGGCAATTCACCCTGTAACAATTTTGTTTGTATTATTAACTGCAGGAAATTTATTTGGCTTTTTCGGAGTCGTTTTAGGTGTGCCCGCTTATGCCGCCTTGAAAGTAGTTATTACGAATATTTTTAACTGGTATAAGACCATTTCTGGAGTGTACACTGATGATGAAGATGCAAGTAGTAGAGAAAATGAACCAAAAAAATAAAAAAACGCTGTAGTTTATGTGTACTGAACCGGCCCCCCAAAAAGTTAGACCAAAAATCTAACTTTTGGGGGTCACTACATACTACAGCGTTTTTTATTTATTAAGCAGCGGCTTCTTTTAATGCTTTCATTCCGCCAATGACATGAATTGCTTGAAAACCGTGATTGTTTAAAAATTCAGCAATAATTTCAGAACGACGTCCTGAATGGCTGAGAATATAATAAGTTGTATCTTTATTTAATTCATTTAAACGATTAGGCAAACTAGTTGTTGGCATAGAGATCGCTTGCGATAGGTGGTTTTCTTTATAAGCCCCCTTGTCTCGGATGTCCAAAATAGCAATAGAATCTTCAAGCAATAAACGAAAGTCTTGAATGGTAATTGAGTGCATATTATCCCTCATTTCTTTTTTGGATGGTTTTGATTGTAGGTGTTTTTAGAAAAAATTGCAAGTTTATCATCTAGAATATAAGGAAAGTGAAACTTTTCTTAAAGTTTATGAAAAAGAAAAAATAGTAGAGATTTATTGGCTGTACTTGCTTTTTTTGCTAGAATCAAGTAAAGTATACCTGTGTCTTTTATAGGCACAAGCCTGTGACTTAGTCTGGCGAATCACCAACGTTTTACTCAGTCATAGGAATAAAGAAAAAAGAGGTGAAGAAAATGGCAATTTCACAAGAACGCAAAACCGAAATTATCGACCAATTTGCGCGTCATGAAGGAGATACTGGATCACCAGAAGTTCAAATTGCTGTGTTGACTGCAGATATCACTGCGCTAAATGAACATCTTCGTGAACATAAAAAAGATCACCATTCACGACGTGGTTTGATGAAAAAAATCGGACATCGTCGTAATCTTTTGGCTTATTTGCGTAATAAAGATATCACTCGTTACCGTGAATTGATCCGAGCTTTAGGATTGCGTCGTTAATCAGCAGAACAAGAAAAGTGGGGTTCTTTTCGGATCTCACTTTTTTGCTGTATTTCCATAATTAAAGAAAAAATACAAACTGTGACTGTTGGCTTGGCTTACTACTAACCAAATAAAAGCACTGAAGTATTCAATGTTTTTATTTGTTTAGTAGCAGCCAGAGCGCACAGTGGAAAAGGAGAAATTATGACAAAACAAGTTTTTGAAACAACTTGGGGAGGCCGTTCTTTACAAGTAGAAGTGGGCCAACTTGCTAAACAGGCTAACGGGGCTGTTTTGGTTCGCTATGGCGAAACGGTAGTATTGAGCGCTGTGGTAGCATCTAAAGAAGCAAAAGGTGCGGACTTTTTCCCATTAACGATCAACTATGAGGAAAAAATGTATGCGATAGGAAAAATACCTGGAGGCTTTATTAAAAGAGAAGGGCGCCCGAGTACTGATGCTACATTGACGGCTCGTTTAATTGATCGTCCTATTCGCCCAATGTTTGCCGAAGGATTTCGCAATGAAGTACAAGTAACAAACACTGTGATGAGCGTAGAACAAGATTGTTCTCCGGCAATGGCAGCTATGCTTGGCTCTTCTTTAGCTTTAACAATTTCGGATATCCCATTTGATGGTCCTATAGCTGGAGTAGAAGTTGGACGTGTCAATGGCGAATATATTTTAAATCCAACTGTAGAGCAAAATGAACAATCAGACATTGATTTAACAGTTGCTGGTACGGATGATGCGATTAACATGGTGGAATCAGGCGCAAAAGAAGTTACTGAGGCAGATATGCTAGGTGCTTTGATGTTTGGACATTCTGCTATTCAAGAAATTGTAGCTTTTGAAGAAGAAGTTAAAGCAAGCTGTGGTAAAGAAAAAATGGACATTTCTTTATTACAAGTGGATGAAGAATTGCAAAAAGCAATTTATGATGCTTATTATCAAACAATGAAAACAGCAGTTTTGACAGAAGAAAAATTAGCACGTGAAGATGAAATTGAACATGTGAAAACGGCGGTTAAAGAAGCTTATGCAGAACAAATTGCTGAATTAGAAGATGAAACAGCAACGTATTTGGCTCAAGAAGTGGACCAAATTGCTGAAGATCTTGAAAAAGATGTTGTACGTGAATTAATTACTATCGATAAAATTCGTCCAGATGGAAGGAAAGTAGATGAAATTCGCTCTCTTTCTTCTGAAGTTGGTTTGTTACCTCGAAGCCACGGTTCAGGTTTATTTACTCGTGGGCAAACCCAAGCTTTATCTGTTTGTACTTTAGCTCCCTTAGGAGAACATCAAGTGATTGATGGTCTAGGTGTTGAAGAATCCAAACGTTTTATTCATCATTATAACTTTCCTAAGTTTAGTGTAGGGGCTACAGGACGTGCTGGCTCTCCCGGCCGACGAGAAATTGGCCATGGTGCTTTAGGTGAACGTGCATTATCACAAATCATTCCAAGCGAGGAAACCTTTCCTTATACAATTCGTTTGGTAGCTGAAGTTTTGGAATCCAATGGCTCTTCTTCTCAAGCAAGTATTTGTGCAGGAACGCTTGCCTTAATGGATGCTGGTGTGCCAATTAAAGCTCCAGTTGCTGGGATTGCTATGGGATTAGTTTCAGATGGTGAAAATTATACAATCTTAACTGATATTCAAGGTATGGAAGACCATTTGGGAGATATGGACTTTAAAGTTGCTGGTACCAAAGATGGTATTACTGCTTTACAAATGGATATTAAAATTCAAGGAATTACTGAACAAATTTTACGTGAGGCTTTAGCTCAAGCTAAACAAGCACGGATGGAAATTTTACAAGAATTAACAACAACAATCGCTCAGCCAAGAGAAGAGTTAAGTGATTATGCTCCTAAAATTGAAATGATTTCGATCGATCCTGAAAAAATTAAGGATGTTATCGGAAAAGGTGGAGATGTTATTAACGGTATCATTGATGAAACAGGAGTTAAAATTGATATTGACCAAGAAGGCAATGTCTCTCTTGCTTCTTCCGATGCAGAAATGATTCAAAAGGCTGCATCGATCATTAAAGATTTGACCAAAGAAATAAAGGTAGGAGAAGTTTACACAGGAAAAGTTGTTCGAATTGAAAAATTTGGTGCTTTTGTCAATATCGCGAAAGGAAAAGACGGTCTAGTTCATATTTCACAAATAGCGAACGAAAGAATCAATAAAGTAGAGGACGTCCTTCATGTGGGTGATGAAGTCCTTGTTAAAGTAACAGAAATTGATAAACAAGGGCGTATCAATCTTTCTAGAAAAGCGATGTTAAAAGATGAGGAATCAGATGACAAAAGCGAGAGTAACAACGCTAAAAAATAAGTGAAATTTCGAAATGCCTTATAAGCGACTGTGGTTTGCTTATAAGGTGTTTTTTACAATGAGATAAAAACGAATGAATTGTAGTCCTAGACTTGTTTAGTAAATGATCTATATTATTATATATTAGGAGAATGATACATGCGATCAAATTGGCAAAATAAATTAATTCAATTTATGCGAGGGCGGTATGGATTTTTGGATCCATTAAATAAGATGTTACTTATTGTAACTGCAGTATTATTTATACTGGATATTTTTGTAGCGCTCCCGCTTTTAGGCTTCCTTCCTTTATTGCTATTGGTTATTGTCTACTATCGCTTTTTTTCTAAACGTATTTATGTTCGTTCAAATGAGAACCGGAAGTATCTACGTTGGCAAAACAAAATAAAAAATTTTTTCAAATTAAGAAAAGAAGCTTTTCAATACCGTAAGTTATATACGTATTTTCATTGTCCAGAATGTAAAAAGGCACTACGTACTCCTAAAGGAAAGGGAAAAGTAAAGATTACTTGTTCTCAGTGTCATCACCAATTTATAAAAAAAGTATAAAAAGGGTCTTTGTCATAAGTCCCTTTCATAACAAAATAGCCAAACGATAGAGAAATTGTACCTGCGGTTACTCATTGCAGATCCGCAACGAGTAACAAATTTCATCCAATATCGTCTGGCTATTTTTTCTTGATTTTACTGATATTGCAGCCCTCTTTTATGGACCGACTTTACGCCACATTAATTTTTTTCCAGTTTTCGGGTCTTTTTCTCCGGTTAGAGCAAAATGGAAGGACTCGTAAAAAGAGATTGCTTGCTCATTTTTTTGATGAACACGAATATAAATATGCTCTACTTTAAAGCGATCTTCTAAATAAGTTAACACTGCTTGAAAAAGAGCGTGGCCATAACCTTGCTTTTGTTCATTTTGGTCAATCATGAAACGATCAAATAAAATCGTTTTGTTTTGTTTGTCTTCAGCTCCGATCATGGCAAATCCAACAATACGGTTGTCTACACACAAAGCAATTGGCGTCCAATGATAAGATGAGTCATAAGCAGCTTCCAAAAGAGATTCAGTATTATCTTCAATCAGGTCTTTTTGACTAGGTGCTACTGCTAAACGAATGATTTTGCGCCAATTATTTTGCGTGATCGGTTCCAAATGATATCTCATTGAAATCGCCTCCTCTTTTATCTAAAGTATAACAAATGATACCTAGTTTTCTAAGTTATTTACTCAATTTTATGAAAATTTGAATAACACGATTTAAGTAGCATCTTGTTAATTATTGAACTTTATTCTCAATTGGTCTACAATGAATGAGAATACAAAAGAAGCTGGAGGAAAGACCAATGGCCGTTTTAGAAATTAAAGATTTACACGTAGCCATCGAAGATAAAGAAATTTTAAAAGGGGTAAATCTCACCCTTAATACGGACGAGATTCATGCAGTGATGGGGCCTAATGGAACAGGGAAGTCCACTTTATCAGCAGCTATCATGGGAAATCCTAATTATGAAGTAACGCAAGGAGAAGTTTTATATGATGGACAAAATATTTTAGAGTTAGAAGTGGACGAACGCGCACGTTTAGGTTTATTTACTGCTATGCAATACCCAAGTGAAATACCTGGAATTACAAATGCAGAGTTTATGCGTGCTTCCATCAACGCTAAAAGAACAGAAAGCCAGCAAATTTCGGTAATGCAATTTATTAAAGAGTTAGATCAAAAAATGGAATTATTAAATATGCCAGAAGAAATGGCTGAACGTTACTTAAATGAAGGGTTTTCTGGTGGAGAGAAAAAGAGAAATGAAATTTTGCAATTATTAATGTTAAAACCAATCTTTGCTGTTTTAGACGAGATTGATTCAGGGCTTGATATTGACGCGTTAAAAGTAGTGGCTAAAGGAATAAACGCTATGCGGGAAGAAGGTTTTGGGGGATTGATTATTACCCACTACCAGCGTTTATTAAATTACATTACTCCTGATGTCGTTCACATTATGATGGAGGGGCGTATTGTTCTAACTGGCGATGCAGAATTAGCAAAACGGTTAGAAAACGAAGGATACGCGGGTATTAGCAAAGAGTTGGGAATTGATTATAGAGAAGAAAAAGCGTAAGGAGGTATCAGAGATCATGGAAAATCAACTAATAAATTATCTTGATGCAGTTAATGCTTTTTCTTCTTATAAAAACGAACCTAGCTGGATGCAAAAAAAGCGTCAATATGCACTAAAAAAAGCCGATGGATTAAAATTACGTAGGATTGAACGAGTACGTTATGATCATTGGCCATTGTTCAATATTGATGAAACGAATTTGACTGAAAGAACAGAAAGCGCAAACATTCCTTCTTTTACTAAAAATAGTGAAGGGCCCATTCTTGTCCAACAAGATGATAAGGTTATTTTTGAATCTCTTTCACAAGAATTAGCAGCTAAAGGGGTGATTTTTACAGATATATTTACTGCGATGCAAAAATACCCTGATTTAGTAAATAAATTTTATATGACGATGTCCGTTCGCACTGATGAGGATAAGGTGACAGCTGCGCATGCCGCTTTTATGAATGGAGGCTTGTTTTTATACGTTCCTAAAAATGTCGTAATTGAGCAACCAATTGAAGCTATTTTTTATCATAATGCGGAGTTGTCTGACCACTTTTTTAAACATGTGTTAATTGTAGCAGAAGAAAATAGTGAGATTAGTTATCTTGAACGATTTATAACTAAGGGAAATTCGGATAAAAAGGTCTCAGGGAATATTATCGTAGAGGTGATAGCTAATTCAGAAGCTAAAATTAAGTTTTCTGGGATAGACCAATTGGGAAAAAATCTTACTTGTTATATCAAACGTCGCGGGTATTTATTCGAGAATGCTTCGATTGATTGGGCAGTGGGCGTTATGAATGAAGGAGACGTTATTGCAGATTTTGATTCTGTTTTAGAGGGGAAGGGTTCTCATGCAGAAGTCAAAGCGGTTGCTATTAGTGCGGGAAGCCAAAACCAAGTGGTTGATACACGCGTAACCAATCAAGCAACGCATTCCATTGGACATATCTTACAGCATGGAGTGATTCGAGATCGCGCTGGACTAACTTTTAATGGAATCGGTCATATTTTACAAGGAGCAAAAGGGTCAGATGCTCAACAAGAAAGCCGGGTTTTAATGCTTTCTAATAAAGCACGCGGGGATGCCAACCCTATTCTACTAATTGATGAAAACGAAGTTACAGCTGGGCATGCGGCTAGTGTAGGAAGGGTAGACCCTGAAGAGATGTATTATCTTATGAGTCGTGGTTTACCCAGAGAAGAAGCGGAACGATTAGTGATACGGGGCTTTTTAAGTTCAGTTTTAACAGAAATACCAGTAAAAGAAGTGGAAAAAGAGTTGCTTAGTGTTATTGAAAGGAAGCTAGATGCATGATAAATGGTGAAAAACTACGCCAAGATTTTCCAATTTTAGCGCAAAATGTCAATGAAGAATCACTGGTTTATTTAGATAATGCCGCCACTACTCAAATGCCCGAATCTGTTTTACAAACAATGGAGACATACTACCATAAAGATCATGCAAATGTTCATCGTGGTGTTCATACTTTAGCACAACGAGCAACTGAAAAGTATGAAGCCGCAAGAGAAAAAATACGTCAGTTTATTCATGCAAAAGAAATAGCCGAGGTGCTCTTTACTAAAGGAACAACTTCTGGCTTGAATTGGGTGGCAAGAAGTTTTGGAGACCGTTTCATCAATGAAGGAGATGAAATTGTTCTTTCTTATATGGAACATCATTCAAATATTGTGGCTTGGCAACAATTAGCGAAAAGAAAGAAAGCTGTCTTAAAATATATTTCTTTAACTGAAGATGGTTTTTTAGATATGGAAGATGCTAATAGACAAATTACTGAAAAGACGGCTATTGTTGCTATTACTCATGGTTCTAACGTATTAGGCGTGATAAACCCCATTACTGAACTGACTGAATTAGCTCATAAGCATCAAGGGATTATAGTTGTAGATGGGGCACAAGCAGTTCCGCATATGCCAGTTGACGTAAAAGCGCTAGATGTAGATTTTTATGCTTTTTCTGGACATAAGATGGTTGGGCCTACAGGTATCGGTGTTTTGTATGGGAAACGATACTGGTTAGAACAAATGGAGCCAGTAGAGTTTGGTGGAGAAATGATTGATTTTGTTAACCTCCAAGAAAGTACTTGGGCTGAGTTGCCTTGGAAATTTGAAGCAGGGACACCTAATATTGCTGGGGGGATTGGGTTGGGCTTTGCAATTGATTACTTAAACAAGCTAGGCCTTGACGAAGTTTACCGTTATGAAAAAGAACTAGTCCATTACGTTTTGCCGCGATTAGAAGCAATAGATGGCTTAACAGTTTATGGCCCCTCTGACCCCTTGGATCATACAGGAGTGATTGCTTTTAATTTAGATGGACTGCACCCACATGATTTAACTACAGCTTTGGATATGCAAGGCGTTGCAGTTCGAGCTGGCCATCATTGTGCCCAGCCCCTTTTAAAATATTTAGATACGGTGGCAACTGCGCGAGCAAGTTTTTATTTATATAATACAAAAGACGACGCCGACCATTTAATTGAGGCTATCAAAGAAACAAAGGAGTTTTTTAATTATGGCTCTTTCTAAGTTAGAAAATTTATATCGACAAATCATTTTGGATCATTCAAGTCATCCACATAACCATGGGACGTTAGAAAATTTTAGTGAATCTACAGAATTGAATAACCCAACTTGCGGAGATGTCATCCACTTGGAATTGCAACTGCAAGATGGCACAATTGAAAAAATTGCTTTCTCCGGGCATGGATGTTCGATTTCAACAGCGAGTGCTTCCATGATGACTGAAATTGTCAAAGGAAAGACCGTTGAAAAAGCACTCACTTTAGCAGAAGAGTTTTCTTTATTAGTGCAAGGAAAAGAAGTAACAGATGTTGAAGAATTGGGAGATGCTGAGATACTTCGTGGTGTTTCTAAATTTCCCGCTAGAATTAAATGTGCTACACTACCTTGGGAAGCTTTAAAAAAAGGGATAGTAGATTCTGCTCAAAAATAGATAGAGCAGGGGGGTTGTAAAAGGAGATGTTTCAAACGTATTTTTAACAAAAATTATTAGAAGATAAATGTTTAAGAAAAAAGCTTTGTAATGATGCTTAGGAGGAGAGAATATGAGCGAATTAAATGAACTATTACATGCAGCACAAAAAATCGTATTTTTGACTGGAGCCGGCGTTTCGACAGCTTCAGGGATTCCCGATTATCGTTCAAAGAATGGGCTATACTCTACAGGTGGGTCCCCAGAGTATTTATTAAGCCACAATTGTTTGGTTAATGAACCCGAAAAGCATTATGAATTTGTTAAAAATAATATGATTCATCCTGAGGCCAAACCAAATATTATCCATGAGAAAATGGCGGCATTGACTCGTAATAATAAAGCAGATATTATCACTCAAAATGTAGATGGCTTACATCTTGCAGCTGGGGTTAATGCGCAACATTTGGTTGAATTTCATGGGAATATTCATTATATTTATTGTCAAAAATGTGGTCACACCGTTTCGTTGGAGGACTATTTAACAAGTATGTACCACAAAGATTGTGGAGGTATTTTACGTACAGATATCGTTTTATATGAAGAAGCAATTGATACACAAAAGGTTGAAAAAGCTGTTACAGCAATCAGTCAAGCAGACTTGCTTGTGGTAGTGGGGACTTCTTTTGTTGTTTATCCTTTTGCGAGCCTGATTCAATACGCTAGTCCTGATACGAAAATGGTGGCTGTTAACCGTGACGCAATTACACTTCCGCCGCAAGGAAAAATGATCACAGGAGACGCAGTCAAAGAATTTGAACAAGTTGAAGTTTAACATTCCCCTCATTCCTTTTTGCTAGTAAAAAAGGATCTTTACTTTCAAAAAGGAGGAAAGGGGCACACAAAGAAAGCATAAAGCACGCTCTCAACACTTAGAGAGTGTGCTTTTATCTTCTTATATTTGGATAAAAGAGAGTTTATAAGTATGGATTCATTCAATTTTATCTTTTGTTGAGAAATATGAGAGAAATAATTCGCTAGGCTTTATCCTGGAAAGTTCAAATTATCCCAATTTTGATAAAAAACAGAAAGGGTTTTTCTGCGATGCAGCTAGATCAAGAAAAGGTTCGCACATTAGGGCAAAGACAAATGATTATGATTTTAAAAAAAGAATTACCTTCTTTTATAAGCTTATTTGCTTATAATATTTCAAAAACAGATATGAGTGTTTATACCTTACTCTATCAAACAGGAAATCAAGGACAGAATTATTGGATGACGCTACGGTTAGCAGATCATTCTCTATGGCTGAAACATGCCCAGCAAGTTTCTCTTGATTTAGGTTCTCCTGCAGATTTAATCCGTTTGTCTGAGAAAATACAAAAACAAATTCTCTCTGAAGAAAACGCAAAAAATTGGTATCAACTGACAAAAAAAGATATAGCAGTTTTATACCTGCTAGATAAGTGTCAGAAAAAAGGCTTAGTGTGGGCGGTTCGTTTACCAGAAGAAATTTTTGCTGCGTTTAAAAAGAGACCATTGGACTTACAAGTTGATTTTATGAAAGCAGAGTTGTTTTTAACAAACCGAAATAATGTAAATTCTTTCCTTTTATCAGTACAAAATCATGACTTTCATAAACAATTGGCTAAATTATACGGAGAGAATTTGTTGTTTTCCCAGTTTTCAAGACATCATTTGCTAAAACTTTTACCGACAAATCAATGGGTTCAACCCATGTTGAAAAAAGAGCCAACAATCATTAATTGGAAACAATTCATAATTTATTACTATGGACAAGATTTCTATCAAAAAGTTCAAAATCTACTTTCCGTTTAGGTTTTATTATTGATTAGTGTATTATTTTCTAAATTTTGAAAATTTTTAGAAAAAGGTTGACTTATTTTGTCAGAAGAGTTAGATTATTCAGTAAATAAACGACGAAAACACGGGAATGAGACGTATATGAAGCATAAATTACTCAGAAAAGACTTTATCGCTTTTGAATTTAATCACCCGGCATGGTAAAAATAAACAATTTTTATTACTTATATTAAAAAAGGGCTTATATCTCTTGAACAAGTTTAGCTGTAGATTAAGAGTTTGACCAAAAGTCAAAACCAAGAGATGGTTCTGTACTGTGGAAACGCCCTATAAAGCGAAAGCTTTGTGGGGTGTTTTTCGTTGTTGGAAAGTTTTTATTTTAGTTGAGAAGGAGTTTTTATATGGCAAAACAAAGAGTAGAAGATTTAGATTGGAAAAATTTAGGTTTCCTTTATAGGGACTTGCCTTATCGTTTTAAAGCAGAATTTAAGGATGGAGAATGGCAAGAAGGGGAACTAACGACAGATGCAACAATGTATCTTTCTGAAGCGGCAGAAGTACTCCATTATGGCCAAGAAATTTTTGAAGGATTGAAGGCATATCGGCAAAAAGATGGAAGTATTAACCTTTTTCGACCAGAAATGAATGCCAAACGATTCGAAAATTCAGCAAAGAGGATGGTGATGGAACCTTACCCTGCTGACAAATTTATAGAAGCAGTCAAAGAGGTAGTTCGAGCAAATGAAGAATTTGTTCCGCCCTATGGGACAGGAGGATCATTGTATTTGCGTCCATTTATGATTGGAACAGATCCTATTGTGGGCGTGGCACCTTCATCGGAATTTCATTTTCGTATATATGCTACGCCGGTTGGTGCTTATGTCCAAGGTTTAACTCCAGCTCCTTATCTCATCAGTGACTTTGATCGCGCTGCTTTTGCTGGAACAGGGCAAGTGAAAACATCTGGAAACTACGCTGGTAGTTTATACCCATCAGTGCAAGCTAAAAAAGAAGGATATGCGGATTGTTTGTACTTGGATCCACGAGAACATAAATATATCGATGAATTTGGTGGTGCTAATTTCTATGGAATTACTAAAGAAGGGCAGTTTTTAACGCCTAAATCGAATTCGATTTTGTCATCTATTACGAAGCAATCATTATTTGAGATTGCTGAAAAACAAGGATTAAACCCTCAAGAAACGACGATTGCAGTAGAGGGTCTAGGCCAATTTGTTGAAGCTGGTTCTATGGGAACTGCTGCAGTTATTTCACCGGTTGGTTCTTTAACTTATCATGGGAAAAAATATACTTTTAATAATGAAACAGAAGTTGGCCCTAAAACACAAGCACTCTATGATGAACTTGTAGGAATACAACTAGGAGATCAGCCAGCGCCAGAAGGTTGGATTCAAAAAGTTGAGGTTTAAATAAAATGGATAGGAAAAGAAAACCAATGGTACTTTATAAAATCGGTCTCCTTTTTACTAAAAAGTATACAGACAAAGTTTAAGGATTGGTAATGATAAGGAGTGAACAAATGACTCGAAAAATAGGTGTGATTGGTATGGGCAATGTTGGTTCTACCGTTGCTCATGATATTATCGCCAAAGGACTAGCCGATGATTTGGTATTAATTGATACCAACGAGGCTAAAGTAAATGCAGATGCTTTAGATTTTGCCGATGCCATGGCGAATGCGTCTTTTCACGTAAATTTAACTGTAAATGATTACGCGGCGCTAAAAGATGCGGATGTTGTCATTTCAGCTATAGGAAATATCCAAATGTTGCAAAATAATACTAATAACGATCGCTTCGTTGAATTATCTTTTACAAGTAAACAAGCTGCTAACGTTGCACTAAAAATTAAAGAATCTGGTTTTAATGGTGTGTTAGTGGTTATTACAAATCCATGTGACGTCATTACTTTAATCTATCAAGAATTAACAGAATTGCCCAAAAATCAAGTAATTGGCACAGGAACCTTACTTGATTCGGCACGTATGAAACGGGCAGTTGGTAAAGTATTTAACATAGATCCACGTTCTGTAGGTGGGTATAATTTAGGCGAACATGGAAATTCGCAATTTACCGCTTGGTCCACTGTGACTGTTTTAGGTAAATCAATAAATGAAATTGCAAAAGAGCAGACAGTTGACTTTGCTGAGCTAGATGAGATCGCACGTGCAGGGGGATTTACTGTACTGCACGGAAAAAACTATACAAACTATGGGATTGCTACAGCTGCAGTACGCCTAGCCAGCCTAATAATAAACGATGCTAGAGCAGAATTGCCTGTTTCAAACTTCCGTTATGAGTATAATACTTATCTTTCTTACCCTGCGATTGTTGGAAAAAATGGTATTATAAAAAGTCTGCAACTCGATTTAACTGAAGAAGAAGAGCAAAAACTTGCTCAATCGGCACAATATATCCAAGCAAAATTTGAAGAGACAAAGACTGATTTACAAATAAATTGAACTTTAGGAGAGATGCCAATGACAAATGCCAATTGGCTTTACCAAGCTTATAAAGAAAATGCGCCTTTAAATTTAGGTGAGCTGGAGTTTTCAACAAAAACAGCAGCCTATCAAGTGCAAGATGAAGTTTTAAACTTAAAAGCACAAGATGGAGAAAAACTTGCAGGCTACAAAATCAGCTTGACAAGCCAAGAAACACAAGATCTTTTTGCTAGTGACTCGCCTTTATATGGTGGAATGACAGATATTACTATGAAAGATACGGTTTCTTTAAAAGAATATAATCAGCCTCTGTTGGAATTAGAGTTGGTTTTTTTAATGGATGAACCAGTATTTGGCAGTGATTCACCAGAGAAAGTATTTGAAAAATGCCGCGTAGCTCCGGGAATTGAGGTTCCTGATGGTCGTTATAAAGATTGGTTTCCTAAAGCATCTTTATATGAAGTTATAGCTGACGGTGCAGTGAATGGGGCAATTGTTATAGGTAATCCGCAAAAATTAGCTTACTCAGATGTTGCCGCTATTAAAGCAACATTGGCTTTAAACGATAAATTTGTAAAAGAAGGGCCTTCAACGGAAGTGTTAGGACATCCAGCTAAAGCTGTTTTATGGTTGGCTAAAGAGTTAGAAAAACATGGAAAGAAATTAAAAGCAGGACAGTTTGTTTCTTCAGGAACCTTCGTGTTACCTGAACCCTTACAAAGAGGAGACTATAAAGCTGAATTTGAACATGTAGGTAATGTTCATTTAAAAGTAACGGATTAAAAAATCAGCAATTATTTTGAGTGCTAATTCAAATATCTTTTGAATTAACACTCATTTTTCTTTTAAAGACATTTAACAACTAAAATACTATTCTTTGTAATTAGATTCAAAATGTTCAATTTCAGGGGAAGCTTCGTCCGTTAAACGGATTTCTAATATAACTTCTCTAGTTTTTTCTTGTGTCGTTTCTTCCCCAAGTATGATGTATTTTTGTGGGTCTTCGATGTCTTGGGTGATAGATTTCACCGCACCAGTACTTGTGCGGTCTTCTGTTGTATCAGTATCTAATTGATCACTTTCGAAGGCTTCTTTTGTCATATATTTTTTAACTTGTTGGTTTCTTTCTTCAATATTGGAAAAGTTTAACCAATTTTCGCCAAAATTTTCTAACAGGGTCTGTGGAGAAGTTGTCTGCTCAGTAGAATTTGCTGTTGTCGATACTTCGGTTGGAATTTCAGAGGTTTCTTCTAAGAAAAAATCATCATCACGTTGGCTTAAATGCAGTAGATATAAAACACTAATAACAAAAAGAATGATTCCGGCAATCCATAGTAAAATATGAGCTTTTTTCATAGTCTCCTTCCTTCCTTTTAGAGCTCTTGTTAACTCTATTATAGCAATCTCTTTTTGTTTATGGTAATAAATTTTTACAAAAAAAGAAGCGAGTGCTAATATAAAAATATATAAAAGAATATAAAGAGAGAATGAAAATGATGAAAAATCAACAAAGGAATGTAAGGATAGAAACCGACTCTATAGGCCCGGTTGAAGTTAATGCAGATGTATGGTGGGGCGCACAAACCGAGCGTAGTCGCCGTAACTTTACTACTGGTGAAAAAATGCCGCTAGTAATTATTAAAGCGCTTTTACAAGTGAAAAAAACTGCGGCTCAAGCAAATGCTGAGTTAGATGAATTGGCAGAAAATAAGGCATTAGCTATTATAGCAGCTATTGAAAGATTAAATGAATTGTCCGATGAACAGCTACGTGTTCATTTTCCTCTGGTTGTTTATCAGACGGGGTCAGGGACTCAAACAAATATGAATGTCAACGAAGTAATTACTTACTTAGCTAATAATAAGAATCCTCTACTTGCAATTTCTCCTAATGATGATGTAAATAAAGGCCAAAGTTCTAATGATGTTTTCCCTACTGCAATGAATATTGCAGCATTACAAGCAATCAATAAAGTAGAAGAAGCTTGCAAATATATGATTCAGGTATTAGAAGAAAAAAAGGAAAAGTACTGGCATACTGTAAAAGTAGGTCGCACCCATTTACAAGATGCAACGCCAATTACCTTCGGACAAGAACTATCTGGTTACCAAAGCATGGTGAAACACGACTTGCAATTTATTGAAGAAAAGAAACCGCATTTGCGTGAATTAGCTATTGGAGCAACAGCTGTAGGAACGGGGCTAAATGCTCATCCTGAGTTAGCAGAATTAATCACAACTAAATTAAATACAATCTATCAGGAAAACTTTACAGCAAATACGAATAAATTTTATAGTTTAGCTGCTCATTCACAATTAAATGCGATGCATGGAAGCTTAAAAACATTAGCTGAAGACTTGATGAAAATCGCTAATGATCTACGCTTTTTAGCTTCTGGACCGCGAGCAGGTTATGGTGAATTAACTATTCCAGCAAATGAACCAGGCTCTTCTATCATGCCTGGAAAGGTTAATCCAACTCAAACAGAAGCTTTAACCATGGCTGTTACTCGTGTTGTAGGCAATGATGTGACAATTGGATTTGCTGCTAGCCAAGGAAACTTTGAAATGAACGTTTATAAGCCCGTTTTAATCGCGGCATTTTTAGAGTCTGCTGATTTATTGGCAGGAACTATTTCTTCTTTTACTGAAAAATTTTTACAAGGGTTAAAGGCGAATAAAGACTATATGAAAGGACAACTTGATCAATCCTTAATGCTAGTGACTGCTCTTACACCTCATATTGGCTATGAAGAAAGTGCTAAGATTGCTAAAAAAGCTGAAAGAAAAGGAACTACATTAAAAGAAGCAGCGCTAGCTTCAGGAAAAGTTAGCTCTCAAGAATATGAAGCTTGGGTGGATCCGCTAGCGATGACAAAAAGTAAACAAACGGATGGTTGATTTATTTTGGCATAAATGAAGTTTGAATTTAAAGGTTGCTTAAGATTAGTTGCATTTTCGTAACTTTTTGTGTTATTTTCAAAGAAGGAGTTAGCTGGTTACTTTATAAACAGAGGTGGCCTGAAAAAACTATTCCAACAGAGTAAAAGAAAAGTTTTTCTCTGCTGGAATTTTCATTATTAGATAAGAAAGAAGAGTGATTTTATGATGTCAACAGGTATGGGGATAATGTCGATGCTTTCACCGATATTGACTTATGTAGCTTTAGCGGCTGGAATATACGCAATTATTCGTTTAGCCGTAAGACATGCAATTAATGATACAAAAGAAAAAGAAAAAGAAACAGTAAAAACAAAAGCTGGAGCTTTCTTTACAGGCGTTTGGTTTTGGTTAATTGTAGCTGTCGTTGTATTTATCTTATCGATGGCTACGTCGATACTTCCATATATGGGTATGTAAGACAAAAAGGTAATATATAAGAAGCTGGAGGGTGTCTTTTATGCACCCTCCAGCTTTTTTCTCGTTATAAAGCTTCTTTATAGCTAACTCCTTTTTAAAAAAGGAAGTTTCTTTCTTAGAAAAGGGACAACCCAAGAATCAAGTCCGATTTTACCAGCATTAAAGCCAGCCACTAAAATAAAAAATTGGATAAGAATAAATGAAGGGTTGATAGAAACAGTGCCTGCTAATAAATAACTGAAATTCATCAGTAAGCCAAAAAAGGCTGCAGCAGTAGTTAATGTACCAAATATTAGCCCTAAACCGACTAGTAATTCACCCCAGGGGACGATAAAATCAAATAATTTAATATTAGAAATTACAAATCGGTCCAAAAATTCTGTATACCAAGGATAAGCGTTGCTTCCTGTATCATCTAACACAGGGTTTTCGACTGCTCCGTGAAGCATATCTTGAGCGCTAAACGGACCAACTATTTTTGTCCAGCCAGAAATTGTCCATCGAAAACCTAAATAGATACGTAAGATGGTTACAATCCACATCGCAATTTTTGAAGTCCTTAGCCATATTACCATAAAAGTTGCTCCTCTCATTTTTTAAGGGTGTTGTTTACATCCAATAAAATTGTCATTACGACAACAAAATGGGGGGAAGTAAATTTATATTATCGTACCTTTTTTGTCGTTTACTGTCAAATAGTAAGTGGTTTACAATATACAAACTAAGAAAACACTTATCGCCTGTCAAAAAGAAGAGATTTCGCTCCGGTTGTTTTTTCTATGGTCTTTTCTTTGCATAGTTAACCTGAATGATTTCTAAATTTTGCCAAGGGCCGTTTAACCCTTGGCATGACCTTTTTTCTAAAAAACTGTTTCCACACCTTCTAGGTGTACAAAAAGAACGCACTCTATGTTATTGTAAAGTCGATAAAAACAACAATAAACACAAAAGGAGTGCGTTCTTATGTCTTTCACTTTACAACAAAAATCGCTCACATTCAATGCCCAAAAAGAAATCACGGTCGCCAACGATGGCGGAAGCTTAACCAATGATGCGGGGCTTATCTTGGTCGCTGAATTTTTAAAACAAATTCATTTTGA